>JBGSLP010000116.1:0-1763 GCA_041740655.1 Alphaproteobacteria bacterium | reverse complement strand
TCGTCGCGGCAGGCGTCGACCATCTCGATCACGCGTTCGCCGGGATCAGCGGACGCGGGGATGTAAGCGGCAACGGCGAAGACAGCCGCTGCTGCGAGTTTTTTCAGGGTCAGGTTCATGGGGATGCTCCACTCTCTCGGCGGAAGAAAATTATCGTTCGATTGAGCCGAAATCCCGCCTAAAAGTAGGTCAAAATGTGGCGACCATAAAGTTGATCCCTTTTCGGTAAGTCTTCCGTAACCATGGTTAGTTTTCGGTTACCAACGAAACTCATCGCCGATCAGGGATGGAAGACGCGCATTCGCCGCGTCGAAACGCTCCTTCAGAAACGCGCGCGTCCGATCCTCAATAACCTCCCGCACGCCGCGCGCCTTGTATTTCTTGGACGTGTCAGCCGTGTGCCTGTCGATCCCGAGAAAATCGCACGCACGATCGATCTGGGAATGAGGGTCCACGATAAAATTTTCATATTTGATGAACAGGAACTGGCGTCGCTCAAAGTGCTCGAACCAGCGCTCGATCTGATCGGCGTAAAACCCGCGCGCCATGGGTTGAAGCTGGCGCATTCGCGTCAGACTTTTCTCGGCCGCCCAATCGTGCCCGGCCTCATACATTATATAGTCGTGAAACGAGTAATCTGCGCGGCCCTGATGCTTGTTGTGCTGATATTGCGAAAGCGCCCGATCAATCGGATTGCGCAGAATGGCGATGAATTTCGCGTTCGGGATCGAGGCCTTGACCCGCTCCGCGACGCTGGGCAGGAACAGATATGAGGTGCTGCCCTCCCCTGTCACGCCGTCGCCTATAGCCGCTGCGAGTGGAAAATGAGCGCGATACCAACTCAGGCTCCGCGTGTGCTTATCCGCGAAATAATGAATTTCCTTGCGCATCGGCTCCCGGACGCGCGGATTTTGCATGAGATAGTGGAAAAGCGAACTGGTGGCGGATTTCTGGGCGCCGATGATCAGAAAATCTGGCAGAACTCGCAGCGGCGCTGTCGCCGCGCGGGCGAGGAAATACGCTTTTCCCAATGTGGTCTTGTGAGGCTTGGTCATGCAGGATCGTCGCCGGGGATGTTAATCTCGCGCAAGGAGATAACAGGATATTTCACCGTCCGCAGGATTATTGAGAAAAAGCCGCTCAACCAAGCTCTGCGAGCGCGTCGGCGACGAAATCAAGCCGGTCCTGTCCCCAGAACATCTGATCGCCGACGAAATAGGTCGGGGAGCCGAAGACGCCGCGCGCGATTGCTTCCTGCGTGTAGGCGATCCGCAAGGCCTCGATTTCCGCGCCCGCCGCCCGTTCTAGTATCTTCGACGCCGGAAGACCTGCCTCCTCCAGCATCAATCGAACATCTGCAGCGTCGGCCACGTTGCGATCCTGCTCCCACACCCCTTTGAGCAACGCAAACGCCGCAATGCCTGCGTCATATCCCGATACATCGGTCGCAATGATCACGCAGTTCGCCAGTTTGTCGGGAGCCGGCCAGAATTTGGGTTTGAGATTGACGGGAAGGCCGTAGCGTTTCGCCCATCGGCCCATATCCGTCTGGCGATAAGCGAGCCGAGCCTCTGCTTGCTTGAACGGCGGAGTGGTATTTGAGGCGGCGAAAACCGCACCTATCTCAACGGGGCGGTAATTCACCGTCGCGCCCGCCGCAGCCGCGATCTCGCGCATGCGCTTTTCGCCGAGATAGGCATAGCCGGAGATGGGCGCGAAATAGTAATCAACCGTTTTCATCGCGCATCTCCGGCTTGTCGCTT
>JBGSLP010000115.1:0-5267 GCA_041740655.1 Alphaproteobacteria bacterium | reverse complement strand
TTATCCTTGTAGTCGTCATGGGCGAGCCACCTGTCGCGAGGCGCGCCCTCCGCGACCGCAATCACAGACTTGGTCTTGCCAAGCTCGACTAGCAATTCTTCCAGTTGCGCCTCAAGATAAAGGCCGTTGTAGAAAACGATGTCGGCGCGCGATAGTTTGATCACGTCGGAGCGGGTTTGACGATAGAGATGGGGGTCAACGCCCGGCCCCATCAGCGCCTCAACTTGCGCGCGGTCGCCCGCGACCGCTCTGGCCACATCGGCCACCATCCCGGTCGTTGCGACCACGGCGATTTTTTTCTCAGACTGGGCATGGCCTTGCGGCGAGCCGAAAGCAGCAGCCGCCACTGCACCAAACAGAACCAGCGAGCGCCAGATTCGACCTTCAAAACGCATCATTCGCATTATCAATCACCCTGCTTTTTCCCTGCGTAGTTTATAATGCAATTGAAAATCATTTGCAATAAAGGCGGGTGCGTTGTGTGGCCGCAGCGGCCTGGAAAATGGGCGTTTGCAGCGCTGCGTTGGCGCGTCATCGTTCATCGCGGCTTCATGCGGACGCGGGTATGACGTCCGCCTGTTCAAAAGGAGGATTTGATGAAGAAGACTATGCTCATATGCGCGCTGGCAGTCATGGCTTTCCCGTTTGCCGCGCATTCGCAGGCTGCAAAAGTGTCCGTCGACGATGTGAAGAAGCTGATCGGCCAGATCGAGGCTGATCCGAAGCAGGTCACGGCGTATTGCGAAATGTCCAAGCTCTATAACGAGGCTTACGAAGCCGGTGAGAAAAAGGACGACAAGAAAGCCGACGAACTAGCAAAGAAGGCCGACGACATGGGCGCGACGCTCGGCGGCGACTACGCGCGGATCATGGACGGCCTTCAGGAAATCGACCCCGCCTCGGACGAGGGCAAAACCGTTATTGCAACGTTCGAGCCGCTCGAACAGAAGTGTAAATGAGCCGGCGATCTTTCTGTCGCCGAAGCATTCTTCAAAGCCTGGACCTCGGTCCGGGCTTTTTGTTTGACCTGACATCATCGCTGATTTTGCGTATGAATTGGGTATGCACCAGACCGCCATTCTCAAAGCGCCATATTTCGACCCGATCGCCGCACGCGAGCGGCTTACGGCGTTCTGGCAGGACGGCGGCGTTGCAAGCGAGATGCGCAACAAGGCGCTGAACGAGCTTAAAAACCTGAAATCGGTGGGGCGCGCGGCGGCGGAAAGCCAGCTTCGGGCGGACGGGAACGGTCGGCGCTGCGCCGAAGGCCTGTCGCTCATGCAAGACGATATCATCCGTCTGATTTATGATTTCGCAGTTACGCACGTCTACCGCGCTCAAAACCCGTCCTCCGCAGAGCGTATGGCGATCGTTGCGACCGGCGGTTATGGACGGGGGCTGCTGGCGCCCGGGTCGGATATCGACCTGCTGTTTCTGCTGCCATACAAGCAGACCGCGTGGGGCGAAAGCGTCGCCGAATACATCCTCTATTTCCTGTGGGACCTCGGCTACAAGGTTGGCCACGCGACGCGCACAGTGGAGCAATGCCTCCGTTATGCGAAAACCGACCTCATCATCCGCACATCGCTTCTCGACGCGCGCTGCATCCTTGGCGATGAGGAGCTTTTCCAGCACATGCGCACGCGCCTCTGGCAATCTATCGAGAGCGGCTCGCCGCGCGATTTCATCGACGCAAAGCTCAAGGAGCGCGACCAGCGGCATGACCGCTCGGGCGCCTCGCGTTACCGGGTCGAGCCGAACATCAAGGATGGCAAGGGCGGCTTGCGCGACCTGCATACGCTGCACTGGCTGGCGACGTATCTCAATCCGGGCCTCACATACGACGAGTTCGTGCAAACGGGCCTGCTGTCCTCCGCCGAGTACAGCACCTATCGACGATGCGAGGATTTTCTCTGGACGGTGCGGTGCCATCTGCATTTCCTCGCAGGCAAGGCGGAGGAGCGGCTGACTTTCGATTTGCAGCCGGAGATGGCGGCGCGCCTGCGCTATCGAAACCGTGGCGGGCTGATCGCCGCCGAACGCTTCATGAAGCATTATTTTCTGGTCGCGAAGGATGTCGGCGACCTGACCCGGACCGTCAGTTCCAGCCTTGAGGTCAAACAGCTTAAGTCCGTGCCGGGTCTCGACACCATCCTGTCGACGCTGACGTGGCGCTCCCGGAACAAGCTAGCCTCGACAAGCGAATTTCGCATCGAGAACAACCGCATCACCGTGAAGAAGGACGATGCGTTCAGGACAAACCCGACGAACCTCATTCGCCTGTTCACGCTTGCGGAGCGGTATAAGGTGCAGCTTCATCCGGATGTCATCCGTCTTGCTCGCGCCTCCCTCAAGCTTGTCGATGACAAGCTGCGGCAGGACGCGGAAGCAAACCGGCTGTTTCTTGATCTGCTGACGTCACGCACGAACTCGGAGAACTCGCTTCGGGACATGAACGAGGCGGGCATCCTTGGACGTTTCATCCCCGATTTTGGCCGCGTGGTCTCGATGATGCAGTTCAACATGTATCATCACTATACGGTCGACGAGCATCTGATCCGCGCCGTGGGCATTCTTTCGGACATCGAGAACGGCAGGCTTTCCGACGAACTGCCTTTGTCGACGGAAATCATATCGGACATCCAGAACCGCCGCGCACTTTACGTCGCCGTCTTTCTGCACGACGTCGCCAAGGGCCGCGAGGAAGATCACTCCACCGCAGGCGCAACCGTCGCGCGCGAGATCGGCCCACGCCTCGGCCTGACGCCCCCGGCAGTCGAGACCGTCGCGTGGCTTATCGAACACCATCTGGTGATGAGCCAGTTTGCGCAGAGTCGCGATATTTCGGACCCACGCACCATTCAGGATTTCGCATCCATCGTGCAAAGCCCGGAGCGGCTCAAATTGCTTGTGCTGCTGACCGTTGCGGACATTCGCGCCGTTGGCCCCGGCATCTGGAATGGCTGGAAGGGCCAGCTATTGCGAGGCCTTTACTACGAAACTGAGCCGCTGCTCGCCGGAGGCCACACAAAAGTTGCACGCTCGACGCAAATCCGCGTTGCGCAGGATAAGCTCCGCAAGGCGCTGGGGGACTGGAGCGGGGACGAGAGGGAAACGCTCATCGCGCGGCATCGCCCGGCCTACTGGCTGCGCACCGACACCGCACGGCAGGTAGAGAACGCATGGCTGATGCGGACGCCGTTAACACTCGCCTCGCCGCTCGCCTACGATGTCAAGACCGACGATTTCGCCGCGCTGACCGAACTGACGATCTACACCAAGGATAATCCAAAACTCCTCGCTTTGCTGGCTGGGGTATGCGCCGCCACAGGCGCGAACATCGTAAGCGCGCAGATTTCCACGACCACCGACGGCATGGCGCTCGACGTGCTGTCGCTGCAGAAGGTCTATTCGAGCGACGAGGAAACCGACCGCGCGCACCGCATTGCCCGTTTGGCCAGCGAGGTTCTGCGCGGCGAACGCGATCTCAAGGCGCTTCTCGCGGATCGTCGCAAACCGAAATCCGTTCTCAGCGCATTCACCGTCCGGACGCAGGTGATCATCGACAATTCGCTGTCGGACGAGCACACGGTCATTGAGGTGAACGGGCTGGACCGACCGGGGCTGCTATTCGACATAACCGCCGCCATCGCGGGTCTCGACCTCGACATCAGTTCCGCGCATGTCGCCACATTCGGTGAAAAAGCGGTCGACGTTTTCTACGTCACCGATTTCCGCAAACAGAAAATCACGAAGGAGCCGCACAAGCACCGCGCTCGCGAGAAAATCCTGGCGGCGATGCAGCACGGCTCCAGCTAACTCCGGGCGGACCAAGCGCACGCATGAGTTGCTCTTGCCGACATCGCAAAGACCGGCTACGGCAACGAGCATGAAACTCTACCGCTCCTTCGCCACCGTCGGCGGCCTGACCGCAGTCAGCCGCGTTCTCGGCTTTCTTCGAGATATTCTCCTCGCCGGGCTTCTAGGGGCAGGATGGGTGGCGGACGCATTTTTCGTCGCCTTCCGTTTTCCAAACCTTTTCCGCGCGCTGTTTGCCGAAGGCGCCTTCAACTCCGCTTTCGTGCCGCTGTTTTCCAAGCGCCTTGAGACAGAGGGGGCAGACTCCGCGAAAGTGTTCGCCGAACAGGCGCTCGCAATGCTGCTGACCGCCGTTGTGATAACGGTGATTGTCGCTGAAATTTTCATGCCCGCGCTGATAGCGCTGCTCGCGCCCGGCTTTACCGGCGACCCTCGCAAGTTCGAGTTGGCCGTGCTGCTGGCGCGAATTACGTTCCCGTATATCGCCTGCATGTCTGTGATGGCGCTGGCGGCAGGTCTTTTGAACTCAGCAGGCAGATTTGTGGCGCCTGCGTCCGCCCCGATCATCCTGAATGTCGTTCTCAGCTTCGCGATCATATTTGCGGCGTGGATGGGCTTTCACAACAAACCCGAGGCGGGCGTCGTTCTCGCCTGGGGAGTTGCCGTCGCCGGGTTCGCGCAACTGGCGTATGTGGCGATAGCGGCGCGCCGCATCGGAATGGATTTGGGCTTCCGCCGACCCCGCCTGAACGATGACATGCGACGCCTCATCCGCCTTGGAGTGCCCGGCCTCATCACCGGGGGCATTAACCAGATCAACGTCTTTGTCGGCACTATGATCGCATCGCTGCAGGTGAGCGCGGTGTCATACCTCTATTACGCCGACCGACTGAATCAGTTGCCGCTCGGCATTGTCGGCATCGCCATCGCGGTGGTGCTGCTGCCGGATTTATCTCGCAAACTCGCGGCCGGGGATACTGCTGGCGCCACGGCGAGCCAGAACCGGTCGCTAGAATTCGCTTTGATGCTCACGCTCCCCGCCGCGGTCGCGCTGGCTGTAGTGCCGCATCCGATCATTCAGGTGCTGTTCGAGCGCGGCGCGTTCTCGGCGAACGACAGCCTTCAGGTCTCGGCAGCCCTTGCCGCTTTCGCCGTCGGCCTGCCAGCTTTCGTGCTGACCAAAGTGTTCCTGCCCAGCTTTTTCGCGCGCGAAGATACGCGCACGCCCATGATTTACGCTGGCATCGCGCTGGCGGTGAACATTGTCGCCTCGCTCATCCTTTTCTCATTTATTGGCCACGTCGGAATTGCAATCGCCACCAGCCTGTCGGGTTGGACGAACCTCATCCTGCTCCTCGTCACGCTGGTACGCCGCAAGCATTTTCAGGCCGACGCCCTTCTGAAGCGACGCGCGCCCCTGCTCCTTGCGTGCAGTCTTTTGATGGGCG
>JBGSLP010000114.1:0-9981 GCA_041740655.1 Alphaproteobacteria bacterium | reverse complement strand
AGAGCGTCTGAACCGTCGTGTCGCTGTGCGCAGGATCACGACACTCGTTCGGGAATACCGAGCGTTGCGCTAGATGGGCCACCACGCTTAACGAGGTGCAGGATTGCTATTGATTCCTTATTTCGGTCAAGACCAGACGAGCTTTGAAGTCACGCCAATACCATAGCAGCAAAGCAAGTTAAGTTGAGTATGCAGGGGATTAAAGTTTAGATATCTATTTTTTTATTAAAAATCAATTAATTAAATAATTAATTGGTGCCCCCACACGGACTCGAACCGCGGACCTACTGATTACAAATGATCTGGTCTAGCTACCTAACCACTTGTGAACGTAAGATATTTTGAGGGATTTTCGACTACTATGCAATTGAGATGCAATTGAGCGAAAATGGTGCCCCCACGACGATTTGAACGCCGGACCCCCTGATTACAAGTCAGGTGCTCTACCAACTGAGCTATAAGGGCAACATTTTGATCGTTTAGCAACTCCTGCTGGCCTGTGCAAGCCACCACAACACCACGTTCTGCGATTGCCCCTAGCAACTCGATTTCGTCCTCTGCTATCGCCTTGCCGCGATTGTAGGTGGTTTTGATCGTTTGCTCATCACCGGTGCCCTTTAGGCGCTCATCAACATACCGCTTGAAGCACTTTGCAAGGGACAACTTGCGCCCCTCGTTCACGGCCTCTCTCTGCCAACCAGCAATGACGGAGAACACAGTTAGGCTACCAGACGCTGACGAAGGCGGGTTCTTGCTGGGAGATCACCAGCCGCCGCGCGTACTTCGCGGACGCACAGTCAAACTGAACGTCAGCAATGTCCGCGGCCTCACGGTCGCGGGCAGCGACGGCCTTCCGGCCAGCCTCAATCTGTTCTGCGGTCAACGTGATCATCCACCGATGATTGCGAAATAGCCCGCGCTACCTAACCGCGAATAAAGGTAATTCTGCCAAACTCTTGCCAAACTCGTGCGCTACGGTGTGTGGATGCTGGAGGTCATGATGACTCGATATGTTCCACTCACTCAGCGAGCCTACTGGCCGACTCTTCTTGCAAAAGCGGAAAGCCTTATTGCTTCTGGCGTGGACAAGCGCAAAGCACGGTTGACGCTGGAGAAGGAATTTGCTTTGGGTTCCGGGCTGCTTGCGAATGCTATTGCGCGCGGCGATGTTCCCGCAATCCCCTCTTATCAACTCGACCGCGCTCGCGCCGGTAGCAAAGGCGAAACGCTCTATCGGGGTGAGCCTTGCAAGAAATGCGGCGACCGGGAACGCTGGGTCTGCGATGGGCAGTGTGCAGAATGCGACCGCGCCTATAAGCGTGCGCTTGTGGTTTGACGTAGTTATTTGAGAAAGGGTCTGCATTGAAGTCATTCTTTAAACGGTTCGGGATAATCGTCGGGCTGCTTTTAAGCGGAAGTATCGCCGCAGCGATTTCGTCGCCATTAGGGATGATCGTCGCAGCGGCGCTCCTCCTTGTGCCACTTGCCGCCCTTTTTAGACCAATTCCTTCGTTGGGCATGACCCATCGTGGTTTCTGCATTGCTGTAGCATTCTTTGCTGGCCTTCCGTCACTCCTAGCGGTAATTGGAATTAACGCGCAAGCGGAACAACTCGCCGCGTTAAGGCAATCTGACCCGGCAGCGTATCTTGCCACGGTGAAGGCAACCGACCCCAGTAGTTATCTGTCTGCGCTTGCAGAAATCGATCCGGAAGGTCATAAAGCGGAATTAGCGCGGATCGCCAGCGTAGTAGCGGAGCGCACAGCAGCGTTGCTAGCTGCCGAGAGTGCAAAGGCAGCCGAGCAGGAAGCGGTGGCGCTGGCGACCAAGGCCGCAGACGATGCCCGACTCGCAGACGCCGCAAGGGCCGAAACGGAACTTTATCTCGAACAACTCGACCGTGAGTTGGCGTCGCTACCGGGGGTAAGCGCATCGAAGTTCACAGACTCAGTCAGTGAGATCAACATGGGGCTGGTTTTGATCGGGACCTGGAATCTACTTTATGAGAACGGAGACAGCCTCAACCTTGACGCAGAGGGTCAAAAGAAACGTCAGCGTTTCAAAGAACTTCTCGTTCGGAAACAGGCTGAAATGTTTCCGGTATTGCGGGATGCCTATGGCCCCGCGATGCGATCTCAGCTTTGGGAAGCAGACGGCAGCGCAAGAACTTTAGGGGCAGGTTATAGAACTGTTGAGTTCGTTTCTGCGGCGTTCGCGAGAAATGCCAACATCAAACAAATTCACGCCGAGATGTTTGAGAACCTCTTAATGCTGCGGTTCACGCGAGCACAGTACAAGTGGTTCGATCAGGCTTCGGAGTTCAGCTATTACACCCTTGAACCGCCAAAAGACACAGATCTCGTGACGTGGGGCTCGGGTGCAAGGTTCCAGTTGCTGAATTAATCCGGTTGATCACTCCCACGGATGGCGTCCACATGTTGATAGGTCGGCACCACTGACGCATCAACGGAGTGACCAACATGACCGACCCCACCAAGAATGAACTTGCCGCCATCATCGGCGGCATGAACGCCAGCCAGATCAAGAAGGCGTCGCACCGCGAACTGATGAACCGTGCGGCCCATGCGCAAGGTAAGCTGACCGAGATGAACGCCTTCGGTGTCGATCCTGACGCTCCTGTGCTCGATGATTCCGAACAACTGACCCCGACGTTGCAGGTCGTGCCTGCCCCCGTCGCGAAACTTGCGAAGGCCGACAAACCTGCGAAGGCCACACCGGCCCCGAAGACCACCCGCAAGCCCGGTGCTGACTGCATCCTGTTCGTCCCTGCCGAAAGCCAGAAGGAGGCGAAGGCGGGCAGCAAACGGGCGGCGATCATCGACCTGTTGCGCGCACCTGCGGGCACCACCGTTGAGGATATTGCAGCGGCAACCGGGTGGAGCCGCGCTGTGGCCGGATCGGCCCTCTATGTCGATGTGAAAGGCTCAGGCTGGGGCGTTGAACGCATCGACGGGAGGCTGCACCTGCTGCCGCAGGAGGCGAAGTAATGTTCACCCGCCGCCCGGCGGCGCTGCCCGCGCGCCCCTTCCCGCTCGTGCTGCGGCAGGAATGGAGGTGCGGCGGCCCGAACCCAAGGCTGGGCCGACTGCGCGCCATTGTGTTGATCACTACAAGAACGAAAACGCCGCGGCCTTTGCCCTTCGGCAGCCGCAGCGTGGCCGCTGAATAGAGGCGGCACGATAAGTCGGTTATGACAACGGGCGGTCTGTGAAGGCCGCCCGATCCCAATTCAGGCGGCGAGCGCCTCTATGATCATGTCGCGCACCACTTCAAGTTGGTAGCGGATCGGGGGATGCTGAGCGACTAGCCTTAGCAATTCTGGGCAGCCGCAATCACCCGGCAGAAAGCCGTGACCGTTCAGGATAACGTGAGCCTCGCACCACTCGTCGTCGAGGGCCACAATCTCGAAAGCCGTTTTGATCTCGTCCATCATGCTGCGTCCTCCAACTCCATGTCGCGCTTCACCTCGTATTTGCCCTCCCAAAAAGTGTATTCGAACTGGCCTTGAAGGTCATGGCCATAGCTGGCGAGCCAACCCATATCGACATGGCGGTCGAGGATCGCCTTGACGATTTTCATCTCGGCTTCGGCTTTCGCTTGCGTCATCTGATCGGTCATGCTGCCACCTTTTGCGCGGCTTCGAGCCGCTGCTCGATTCTGGCCCTCCGCGCGTCATTCAGGCCGAGTTCGTTGGCAGCATCGAACCAAACGCGCTGCAAAGCGCGCAGTTCTGCAACGATGATCTCGACCGCCGAGCAGGCAAAGCCAAACTCTTTGTCAGCCATCAAGATCGCGAGGACTGCTTGATCTTCTGGGACGCGGGGGTCGAAGTGCTGGCCACGGACAATGACGTCGTAGCCTTGAAAGGCGATTTCCGACTCGTCAACTTCCGTTGTCAGGATCGCGAGGGCACGAGTGAGTTTCGCGCGGTCGAGGTGCTGCAGGGCAGCAAGCATTTTGTCGTCGATTTGTTTAGTCATGGTGGATTTTTTCCTTTCACACCAAGCGATGGCATTAGATGAGAGGAAAGGCGCCCAGCCAACAACGGCGCCAAACCCCATTTAGCCGCCAAAGCGACAAAATTCCGGTCATGTGCTACTCCGTTGATGTGCAGACGTTGGGACATACCCTCTGCCTACAGGAGGGTTTATAGCGCTGATTCTCGGAACGAGTCAACGGCGTTCATTGTCTAAGTATCTGATTTTAAAAGAGGGCGTTTAAACGCAGAGGCAGTAAGGTCCGCCTACACAGCAGCGTCTCGGCGCTTAGGCGGTGCGATGGTTGCGCCCCATAGTGGTAGGCAAAAGCACGACACGCCCAGCGCTGCGCGAAAAATCAGGGGGTAGCGTGTGGGTTCGACGTCACCAGTAACCCCGCAACTTCGTTTGACCCACATGCGCCCCGACGGTCCGGTGATCAGACAGCCAGAAAGCCATCGCGGATGACAGGGCAATATCAGCGTGTCCGGCCTTTGTGCCGCCGTCCAACCGCATCCGGCCAGACACGCCGATGGACGCCTCGAAGGACTCCAACTCGACCTGCAATTCAGCCCGCATTGGGAACGCGCCGATCTGTAAGTCGCCAGTATGCAGCGCCGAGTTCAGCGAACCGAGAAGCAAGTTTTTCGAGACGTTGTTGAACTTGATGCCCCGCTCGGTCGTTTCGCTTTCACTGTCGCCTGATACGATCTGCATCCGAGTGTGAAGGACGTTGCGGGCGTTCAGCAGGTCCGCGAAGGCGCGACCGGGGCCACCAGCATCGACAACCAGATAAGAGCGGCCCGCAAGCATCGGGTCCAGCATCAAGTTGCGGGTCACGACAGCCAACTCGACATATGACATGGCCGGGATACGTTCGGCGCGGACGATCACCCTCCGGCGCGGGCCGAGGGTTTGGTCAGACTGCGGCACCTGCTCATCCATGATGATCGCAAACGCGTTTGCATCCACTGTGCCGGATGACTGGGCAATGTCGAGGCCGACTAGGAACCGACGATGGCCATGCACGACGGTTACGGCGGGGTCCGCGTTCGGGATCACCAGCGTTTCGCCGTTCTGGATAACTTCATGCTGCGGCATGTAGGTAATTCCCTAGCTTGAGTTCGGGGGTGTCAGTAAATGCGCTCTCAATGGTTTCCGGCGCGAAAAATGGTGTGCCGCCGCCGGACCAGCGGCATTCATGCTCAATCTGGAATTGCAGCGGCGGCATGAATCTTTTGTCGAACGCGATTTTCTCGGCCATGCGGGCGATGTCCGTCGAACGAGCGGTGATCTTTTCGACTTCGTCGTTTTCCGTCCACAGGCGGTGAGCGAAGCCGCTCTTGCGTCCTGCCGTGGTGATCAGCACAATCCTGCCCCCGTCTTCCCGGATTGGAAGGGTCGCATCGAAAACGGCATCGCCTAGAAAGGCCCCCTCTTCGTAAATGAGAATGCCGCCGTCTTTCACGCCCCAGCCACGGGCAGATTCACCGTCATTGCCAGCGGGGACACAAACAATCACGCTGCCATTTTCCAGTTCCATCACCTGTTGCGTGAGGCGCGTTTTCTGAATTGGCAGCGCCAGTGCGTGCCATGCTTGCAGGCACTTCTTGAACAGAAGCTGGGACTGGCTAAGGGTCGGGCTGAGGATCAGGACAGTTCGGTTGGGGGCGGCGACAGTATGCGCGGCAAGCACGCCCGTCGTTTGGGACTTACCAATACGGCGCGATGCCAAGCACATCACGAAGGGCGACGTGGTGGTTAGAAGGCGGCGTTGCCAAGGGTCGCACGGGCCACCGACGACACGCGAGAAAAGCGCTGTCGGGTCAACGCGTTCCTCTAGGGTGCGAAGGTAGATCGAAAGGGGATCATCATCCAAGGCGCAGCCTCTTTTCCTTGGACAGCGCCTTGAATGCCTCAAAGGCTTCCGGGTAAGCCGCAAAGGTGGCAAAAAGCACGTCCTGCAACTTGGCCCATTCAGGGCTTTCTTGGATCGGCACAACGATTGTCGTCCGCTCTTTCAGCGCCGTGTAGGATTTCAGGAGCCGTTCGAAAGATTGCCCTTGATCCCGCAGCAGTTGGCCAAGGGCCGGGGCTAGGTCTTCAATGTCCCGGCCATCGCCGATTTTCTGTTTGATCTGGCTGTAGATGTCGCGCTGCTCGGTGATGATCTGGCGCAAGCCATTCTGAATCTCGTCCTGGCCTTCATTGACCGCCGTGTCGAGGGCGTCGGCCCGGTCCTGCTGATCCAGCACTAGGCACAGCTTCTGAATCTCGGACGTGACAAACTTCGCGCGGAAACGGTCAAGGGCAGAAACTGTCACGCCGCAGCGTTTGGCAATGTCCTTCAACTGGCGGCGTTGCAGGCAAATGTCGAGAACGACTTCCGCAACGTCAGGGCGGTTGCGTATAACGGAACGGCGGCCCAGCCCAGTCTCTTTGGGCAGGGCCGCTTTAATGCGGTCGGTGGGCCGGATCATGCGCGACATTCCTGCGCCGTGCGCCCGGCAAGGGCTACAAGGTGCGGGGCCATCTTGCCAAAGACACGCCGCGCATCTGACCGATGCAGTGGATGGTCACACATCTTGCGGATAAAGTCGGGTTCGTCGCTGGAAAAGAGGCAGTCCAGTAGAGCGTTCTTCGCCAATGTGACGTCGAACAAAGGTGCGCCGGGGTTCAGAAAATCCCGTGCGACCAGATCGGCCGCTTTTTCGAGGCTGTCCATGTCATGCCTCGCTCGCGATTTCCAGCGCAACGCCTTGCTCGGCGGCCAAGGCTTTAGCACGGCGATAGATGGCCGTGTCGCGGGCGTCCGCGCGGCTGATGCGAATGGGGTCGCCACCTTTGCGGAAATCAGTCAGGCCGTTTTCTTTCTTCGGCGATGCGCCGTCGATCAAGGCCTTCGTCCGCGCGGCCAAGTCGTCACTGGCTTTGATTGTGGCCGCGATATCATCATCTTTTTTCAGGTTGGCCAGCTTGTCCAAAAGTTCGTCATTTTTTGCGACGACGCCTTTGATCTGCTTTTCGACCTGTTCGGTCAGTTGGGGGATAATCGCGGCAGCGATCATAGGGGCGAGAGCGGCAACGAGAGCTTTCGCTTGGGCATCATTGTCAGGCATTGGGTTGTCTTTCTGGGTTGGGGACGAGGTCAACCCCCCTCGCCCCCTTTCATCAGAAAGAGCAACTTCGGGGCCTAACCGCGCCTGTTGTGTCGTGATTTTCGGTGCAACTTGGTCGAGGCTCAACCGGATAAGAAGGTCTTACACAGCGCACTTCCTCAAAGACCAAAAGGGAATGTCATAATCGACGACACATTCCTCCACAGCGCGTTTCAGGTGCGCTCGAATGGCTTCAGGGTTGATTTCCCCGTTCAAGACGAAGTTGATCTCGCGAATGGTTTTTGGGCCGTCGAGCAGGGTGTCGAGGATAATACTTCGTGCATCAGGCTTGGGCGTGGGAGGGGCGGGAGGTGGGGGTGGAGGTGGTGACAGCAGTTTCGGTTGAGGTGTGTAGCAATCCGC
This sequence comes from Alphaproteobacteria bacterium, assembly GCA_041740655.1. GTDB lineage: Bacteria > Pseudomonadota > Alphaproteobacteria > Rhizobiales > Rhodomicrobiaceae > JAWXCE01. The sequence goes on along the minus strand of JBGSLP010000114.1, from coordinate 2,462 downwards.
ACGGCAGAATTGCCCGCGGCCCGTTTGCACGACTAGGCCGCGCACTTTCAGGGTTTCGAGCCAGCCGCGCACTTGGGAATAGCCGCATCGTGTGGCGCGCATCATCGCGCGCGCTGCGAATTGCTCCTTAGGCAGCAGGGCGAGAAGATCATCAGCCGTCCATTTCTTCTCTGGCCGTTCAGGGGCGGACAAGCGGGGTGCGAGACTTGCCAGCACCTTGCCTTCGTTCAGCCCAAGCGCATCGAAGTAGAAACGGCGCATTTCGGCCCAGCCGCCACGCGGTTGCAGGAAGAATTCGTGCGCCTCCCACCGGATAGCTTCATCCGATGCCGTGAGGTCATCCACGGCCTGCAACACGACGGCGGCCAGCAGGGCGCGAGAGGGATCGTTACCCCCTTGGCCTTGGTTGGCATTGCGCAGGTTCATGTCAGGCGTGCAGCAGGCCCGGCATTGGCATGATGGGCGACAGATCGCCACCTTCATCTTCGATCAACTGGGCTTCTTCCTCCCATGTCCGATCAGCACGCGCGATTTCCCCGGTTTGCAGGTTTTCGTAAAGGGTCTGACGGCTGATCGCCCCGGCCTGCCAAAGGCGCATTTGGGTTTCGGCGGATTTTGGGTCGATACTGGTTTCGATGAAGTCACGGCTAAGGGTTACGCGGGCATTATCAGGCGACGCGCCGACCCATTCTGATGCAATGCGCAGCAACCAGTTCAAGGCCGCTTCCACCGCAACAACCGAACCATGCAGCAGGGCAAGTTCTGACCGGGTGCGCTGTGTCGCAGTAGAAATGTCTTCATTGCGGTTGATCGTGGCCGACAACATGCGCGCGCCTTGGCTTGCCATGACGTCCACAAGGTCTTGCATTTCATCCTTCATGGCGGCGAGGCCGTGGCCTGTCACCTCCAGCATTCCGACTTGGCAACCTTCCGGCAGGTTCCACAAGGCACCAGCGCCGATGGCAGTGGGCACCTTGTTAGCTGGCACCGATCCAGCGATCCAAGGCGTCGGTGATGCCGTCAGGTGAAGGCTATGGCGGCGGTCGCAAGAGGTTGCAAAATGAGCCAGTGCCGTTTTGCACAAGGCCAAGAAAGGCGGCGTGACGTCTTCGGCCCGGATGCCTTCATGCGATACAAGGCAGAACGGGATGAAAGGTAGCGTCTTGCCATTAACCGTTGGCACAACCTCTTCGCCAATGTTCACGCGTTCTTTCTGATCATCAAGAATGAAGCGCCTGAAGGTATAGACGGCACCGCCTTCAAGGATCAGTTCATAGCGAATATCGTTACCTTCAAACTGCTCGTCTGACGCCAGATGAACGCGCGTCAAAACCTTTTTGCCATCGACATAGGCCGTCTGGAAATCTTCGATGCTTTCGGCCTTGAAAGTTGCGATATGCGGGACCGAATTAACGGTGTTGCCCGTCGAAGGGAAATCCAGCAGGAGGCCAACGCGGCCCATCGCCAAAACCTCGCGCACGGTGTCTTCGACAAGGATCGCCAAAGGGGCGTTGTCATGAGTGGCAGACAGGCGCAGCGGTTCAAGCCGGGCCGGAAGGGCAACCACGGGATCTTTGCGTAGGGCGATGCCAACCAAGGCGCGCAACGTCATGCTGGGCGCGCCTATGAAGTGACCGCGCTGGAGATAGGATGAATATTCATCGACCGACATTGCGGATGGGCGCGGGGTGTAAAGTTGCCCAGCGGATTTCACTGCATCTTCGCCCTCTAGGGCCGTGCGAATGAGGCAGTAGTGGGATTGAAGGCGGTCGGTGTTGCGCATGATCAGGCCCCAAGGATCAGTGGGCAAGCATCATGGTAGCGCACAAGGAAGGTGCCGCTGCCGTATTGGACGCGCGGGCCGTCTCTCATGCGGTCAACGCGGACAGGACCATCGGCGGCGCACTGGCATTCCGCGTCGGACAGGAGTTCGGTCAGGAGTGCGACGAGTCCCGCTTTCGAGATCGGCAAGGGGAACTCGGCGGAAGTCGAGCAGGTCGCCTCTTTCAGGATGCATGTGTCGCCAGTGGCTTTGATCGAAACAGTCATGGGGTAGTCCTGTGTAAGGGGCGGGCGACGGGACCGCGAAAGGACAAGGCGCAGCCCAATCCCGTCGCCCTATAGAGGGCCATGGTGCGCATCTTGATCATATGCGGATAGGCGGGAGCGTTCACGGCAAGAAGCAGGTGCAGCAGGAACGCATTGAGGTAGTGACGCGGGTCAGACTGCTGGCGCGTCTAGTGTTCCCCACCTGACATATGGTTCCCGGTCTGCCCATGGTGTGCCTTCGGTTGCTGGTACGAAGCTCCGAGGGGCAGCTATGCGGAGATACTGTTGAAAAAGTCCGTTGCTTGGCGTTCGAAGCTTTGATTCACTCTTTCTAAGAGTGGAGGGCATCGCGATGATGGGGCCAAGGCAAGTTGCGCAGGGCGCGCTGTTTTACGAGTTCTCGATCGAAGGGT
>JBGSLP010000113.1:0-16508 GCA_041740655.1 Alphaproteobacteria bacterium | reverse complement strand
AAGCTCAAGGCGGATGGCCGGTATCAGGCGGACGTTTACTGATGAGCGCGCCAGCCACGCGCACGACCTGTCCGTATTGCGGGGTCGGATGCGGCGTTATCGCAACGCCGGATGGGACTGGCGGGGCGGAAACGAAGGGTGATCCGCAGCACCCGGCGAATTTCGGCAGGCTGTGCTCGAAAGGCTCGGCGCTTGGCGAAACGCTCGGGCTGGATGGCCGCCTGCTGCATCCGGAAATCGACGGCGCGCGCGTGACCTGGGATGACGCGCTCGATCACATTGCGGGCAAGCTTGCCCGTATTCGCGCGACTTACGGGTCCGGCGCCATCGCATTCTATTTGTCCGGGCAGTTGCTCACCGAAGATTACTACGTCGCCAACAAGCTGGCGAAGGGCTTTATCGGCACGCCTCACGTAGATACCAATTCGCGGCTCTGCATGGCGTCATCGGTGGCTGGCCACAAGCGCGCTTTCGGCGCGGATGTCGTGCCGCAATGCTATGAGGATCTGGAAGGGGCCGACCTGATCGTGTTCGCCGGATCGAACGCCGCATGGTGCCATCCGATCCTCTATCAGCGCATCCAGAAGGCGCGGGATCGCGGCGCTCGCGCCATCAACATCGACCCGCGCCGTACCGCGACCGCCGAGGGCGCCGATCTCCAGCTCTCGATTGCGCCCGGCATGGACCAGTATTTGTGGAACGGGCTGCTGGTGTGGCTCGCCGATAATGCCGCTGTCGACCACGATTTCATCGAGCGCCATACCAGCGGTTTTGCGCAGACCCTGAAAAACGCCCGTATGCAGGCGCCGGATGCCGACAGCGTTGCGGCGGCAACCGGCCTTAGCGCCGCCGATGTCATGACGTTCTACACATGGTGGGCGAGTACGCCGCGTGTGGTCACCTGCTACAGTCAGGGTGTCAACCAGTCCGCACAGGGCACGGACAAGGTGAACGCGATTCTGAACTGCCATCTGGCGACGGCGCGGATCGGCAAGCCGGGGTCGGGTCCGCTGTCGCTTACGGGCCAGCCGAACGCGATGGGCGGGCGCGAGGTTGGCGGCATGGCGAACATGCTGGCGGCGCATATGGGGTTCTCGGGCGAAGACCTCAGCCGCGTGCGCCGGTTCTGGAGCGCGCCGAACCTCGTGACCGGCGAGGGGCTGAAGGCGGTCGACATGTTCGACGCTATAGCCGATGGCCGCATCAAGGCGCTCTGGGTGATGGGAACAAATCCGGCGGTCAGCCTTCCGGACGCTGACAGGGTCGCCTCGGCCCTCAAAAAGCTGGAGTTGTTCGTCGTCTCCGAAAATGTCGCGTCCAACGACACCGTGAACCTCGCGCCGGTGCGCCTGCCTGCGGCGGCGTGGGGGGAAAAGGACGGCACGGTTACAAATTCAGAGCGGCGGGTTTCGCGCCAGCGCGCATTTCTGCCGCCCCCCGGGGAGGCTCGCCCAGACTGGCGTATCCTTGCCGATGTGGCGGCGCGGATGGGCTGGGGGGACGATTTCGCTTATAGGGCCACCGCTGATATTTTCCGCGAGCACGCGGCGCTGTCCGGCTTCGAAAACGATGGCGCGCGCGCGTTTGACATCTCGGAGTTCGACGCCCTCACGGCGCAAGATTATGACAGCCTCAGCCCGTTTCAGTGGCCGTGGCCCAAAGGAGGCGCGCAGAGGCAACGGCTGTTCGCCGATGGCCGATTTTATACGCCAGGCGGCAAGGCGCGCTTCGTGCCAACCGCGCTGGCAGAGCTTGCGTCGCCCATAAGCGCAGAACGGCCGATGACGCTCAACACGGGCCGCACTCGCGACCAGTGGCATACGATGACGCGGACCGGCAAGTCGCCCAGACTTTCTGGCCATATCGCGGAACCCTATGCCGAGTTGCACCCGGCGGATGCCGATGCTCTCGGCCTAAAGCATGACGAACTGGCGTGCATTCAAACCGACCACGGGGAGGCCGTCGTCCGCGTCAGCATCAGTGATGGGCAGCAGCGCGGTTCGGTGTTCATGCCGATCCACTGGTCGGCTGAAAATGCGTCGAGCGCGCGGGCCTCGGCGCTTGTGCATGGCAAGACCGACGCGCTCTCCGGGCAGCCGGAGTCCAAAGCCACTCCCGCGCGCGTTTCGCATCGGCCAGCCAAATATTACGGAATTGCCGTTTTCCGCGAACGACTAAGGCTAGAGGATTGCGCTTACTGGGCGCGCGCGGCAAGCACGGTTGGCCATGCCATCCGGTTCGCGCTTGATGTGCCGCCTGAGGATTGGCTGGCATGGGCGCACGACATCGCAGGCGCTGGCGATTCGCTGTCGTTTCACGACTCGGAAAACGGCGCGTTCAGGTTTGCCCTGATGAGGGAGGGTAAGCTCGCCGCAGTAATTTTCGTAGACGCATCGCCGTCAGTTCCGCACTTGAGCGCGCTGGAGGCGATCTTCGATCAGGAGATGTCCGGCGCGTTGCAGAGAAGGGCGGTTCTGGCAGGCCGCACGTCCATCGGGGCGACGGTGGAAGGCCCGGCTGTCTGCGTCTGCTTTCAGGTTAGCGCGGCAAGACTTTCTGCTGCGATCGCATCTGGCGCTGGTTCGGTTGATGCGATCGGAGAGCGACTGAAGGCGGGCACAAACTGCGGTTCGTGCATTCCGGAAATTCGCCGCCTCATCAAGGCCGCCGCGCCTCTTGCGGCAGCGGCGGAGTAGCAATCGTCAGGATTGCGAGTGCGGCGAGCTCGTGCCTGCGGCTGAGGCAGCGCTGTTGAGGTCTTCGGTCCAGCGCAGGGTGCCGTCGTAGCGCGTGCCCATCTCGATGCCGATGCCTTGATGGTAGATGTCGCTTTCGACATTCGCGGTTGAGTGCAACATGACGCGTTTGCCGAAGATCAGCCCTGTAACGCGGCCAAGCACGATCACCTCGTTGTTGGCGACGATGCGGCCCTTTACCATGCCGGTTTCGCTGACCATGAGTGATGTGCAGTGCAGATCGCCTTCAATCGTGCCATCGAGGCGCACATTGCCCTTAGATGTTACGTTGCCGATGATCGTGAGGTCCGCGTTGATTGCAGACTGGCTCTGCATGTCCTGCCCGTTGGGGCTTGCTGGAAACGTTCCGGTGCGCGGCGCTCCGGTTTCGGCTTTGTTAACGATCATCTGTTCCAGCCCCTTACACAGTTACTTGCGGTCTCCCTATGTAGACGCCCCGCCGCAGCAAAATAAAGCAAAATTTTCGAGTCTGCGCCGTTTTGGGATTTGTTTCTGTATTTTCTCGGAAGCCGTATTTTTAGCGCATCAGAGATTGGATACGCCCGTATAGAAAAAACGGCCAAACCCGATCGCGAAGATCAGCATTCCATAAAGGCTGTGCTCGAGGGCGACCGCCCAGAACGACCGGGTTTCGTCATAGCGGCTCGCGAAGATAAGCCCGCCGACAAAGCTGATGAGCATGGCGCCCTCCCAGCGTGGGAAGAATGCGTGGGCAAGACTGAAGAACACTGCGGATGTCAGGATGGCCGCCCAGCGCTGACTTTTGAACAACGGTCCGTAACGCTCGAAAAACAGCACCCGGTACATCAGTTCCTGAACGGGCACGGAGAGCATGCAATAGACCAGCATGACCCTCCAATATTGCTCCGGATTGGCGCGCGCCCAACGCAGAAACTGGCCCGGATAGAATTCCGAGGCGTACCAGGCGAGCGCGCCGCCTAGAACGGCGAAAAGCGCTAGTATCCGGATCAGCGTTTTGAAGTCGAACGCCGTGCCGAGAGTATTCCGCCATGAGTGGCTTCGGTCGATCGTCAGCAACACGACAACGACGAGAAAGAACCACGGCAGCAGTTTGAAGAGCGAATAGCCTTGCTCGAAAATGAGAAAATACAGGAGGAGGGGGGCCGCCAGAAATAGCAGGCCCATTTCGGCGATCAGGTAAACGGCGCGCAACGGCGACACGGCAGGTTCTGCGGACATACTCTATTCCGAATGATTGACTGCCGCGATTGATAGCCCCGAAGCCCGAATGACAAGTGTGAGTGCGGCCCCGCGATTTAAACCCGAGCGCTCTACAGGCTCGCGCTACGAACAACGGGCAGTTCGCCCTCATCATCCGCCTCAACCTCGGCCTCGCCTTCGTTCAGCGCTTCCTCGGCATCGGCATGATCGAACAAGGTCTCATCGTCAAGCGGATCTTCGCCGGGCTGCAAGGCAAGCGCGTCGGTCGGCTCGGGGATGACGAAACCGGGCGGCAGGTTGCTGTCCAATAGTCCTGCGCCCTTCAGTTCAGCAAGACCGGGAAGGTCCTTGATGCTGTCGAAGCCGAAATGCTCAAGGAATTGGGGCGTTGTACCGTAAGTGACCGGGCGGCCGGGCGCCTGGCGGCGACCGCGCAGCCGCACCCAGTTCACCTCAAGCAGCACGTCGATGGTCCCCTTGGACGTGGAAACGCCGCGAATTTCCTCAATCTCGGCGCGCGTGACGGGTTGGTGATAGGCGATGATGGCGAGCGTTTCCAATGCCACGCGCGAGAGCTTCTTCTGCTCCGTCGCATGCCTCTCCATGAGGAATGACAGGTCCTCGGCGGTGCGGAAAATCCACTTGCCCGCAACCCGCACGAGATTGACGCCGCGACCGGCGTAAAGCCCCTGCAATTCATCGAGCAGCGCGGGAATGTTGTCGGTCTCCGCCAGATGCTTGCGCAACTCCACCTCATCCAGCGGCTGCGGCGCGGCAAACAGCAGCGCTTCGAGAATGCGGAGTTTTTCGTGCCTGCCTGCGGAGGGAAGGCGCGCGATGCTCGCGGGGAGCGGCAGACCTTGCCTCGCGGCGACCGCTGGTTTGTCTTTGCCTGGACCGCTCATGAATTATCCTCTGTCTGATTTGCGTCCTGAGCCTCAAGGGCGGCGGGCCGATCCGGTCCGCGCCAACGCAGATACAAAGGTGCGAAAGCCTCCGACTGTCTGATTTCGAGATAGCCTTCGCGCGCGAGTTCGAGCGATGCGCCAAACGTGCTAGCCGTGACGGTCTTGCCGAGTTCCGCCTCGCCGAAATACTCCTCAAGATACTGGTCGATTTCCTCCCAGTTGACGCTTGCGCCAATCAGATGTTCCAATCTTTCGCGCGCCTGTTTGATTGACCAGACGACGCGCCCGCCCCATTTCACGGACGTTACCACTGTGCGCTTGCGCTGCTCGGCATAAGCTTTAAGCAGGTCGAAAACATTGCCGCTGTAAATGCTTGAGCGGATGAGCTTGATCGCCTCGGGCATGCCGCGTGCGAAAAAATCCTGGCCTAACTGCTTGCGGCCCATGATGCTGGCGACCGCATCGCGCATCGCCTCCAGCCGCTGGAGCCGGAAGGCAAGTTGCGCGGCGAGTTCCTGCCCGCTTTGTCCCTGCTCCGGCTCGGGATCGTCTGGGAGCAGCAGCTTCGATTTCAAATAGGCGAGCCATGCCGCCATGACGAGGTAGTCGGCGGCGATTTCGAGGCGCAAATTCTTGGCGGCGGCGATGAAATCCAGATACTGGACGGCAAGATCAAGGATGGACAGCTTCGACAGATCGAGTTTCTGCGATTTCGCGAGGCCCAGCAGAAGGTCCAGCGGCCCCTCGAAGCCGTCAAGCGCGATCACCAGCGTTTCTCCGACCGGGCGGGCTTCGGAGTTTTCGGGCCATGCGTCGCTGGCTGGGTTTGGCAGGGCGTTTGCTGTCATGTTGCATCCTTGACGGGCGGATTATCGCCAGTCGTGGCGGAATCATGGCTGATTCATGCGAAATCAGCTAGCGTTTCCCGAACCTTGGCCTCGGCGCGCTCGGCATCGAACGCAAGTGGCGCCGACAGGCAAGCGCGGGCGGCCGCATAGCGCCGGAGCGGCTCGCCCTCAAGCAACGGGGATTTCGAGGCGACCGCCCTCATTTCATCAAGCTTGCCGTTGCAATGCAGGGCGATGTCGCAACCGGCGGCGAGAACGGCCTCGGTGCGCTCCTCCATGCTGCCGCTCAAGGCGTGCATGCTGACATCGTCGCACATCAGCAGACCGTCGAAGCCGATGTGATCCCGGATCACGCCTTCGATGACGCGCGGCGAGGCGCTTGCGGGGTTTTGGGCGTCAATATCGGCGAACACGACATGCGCGGTCATGGCGATCGGCAGATGGCGCAGGTCGTGAAACGGGCGGAAATCGGTTTGGGCGAGTTCGCCGAAAAGCGCGGTGACAATCGGCAGATCGAGATGGCTGTCCGCATTGGCGCGGCCATGGCCGGGAATGTGTTTGATGACAGGAAGGACGCCGCCGTCGAGATGGCCCCGCGCGACCGCATCGCCGAACGCCGCGACCGTCGCCGGATCATCGCCATAAGCGCGGTCGCCGATGATGTCGTGCGAGCCTGGCGCGGGAATGTCGAGAACCGGCGCGCAGTTCACGTTGACGCCGACCATGCGCAAATCCTCCGCAATGAGTCTCGCGCCGAGATATGCTGCCGCAAGCGCCGCCTCGGTTGCTCCGCCGCAGGCGTCGCAGTAAGCGCGAGCCGCGGGCCGGACGGTCCAATGGGGAGCGGCAAGGCGCTGAACGCGCCCGCCTTCCTGATCTATGAGGATGGGGTAGTTATTGTCGGCGAGTAAATCCCTGACGGATTGCGTCAGCGACCGCACCTGCTCCGGCGTCTCGCAGTTGCGCCGGAAAAGTATAACCCCGCACGGAAGGAAATTGAGGAGAAAGGCTTTTTCATCTGCGGTGAGCGACAACCCCTCAAGGCCGCAGATGAAAGCGCGATAGCTCAAAGCTACATCTCACTAAGTAGGTTGTCAGCCCTGGCTTTCAGCCCGAATCAGACAATCCTTGAGGCCAGCCGATTTCAGCTTTCCGCACATGTCCGCAGCCGTTTCCTTCGACTCGAAACCAACCGCGCGGATGCGGAACCACACACCTTTGTCGCCAAGATCGACCGACATGATATTCAGGCCGTACGAGCCCAGCACGCTCGCGTATTTCTGCTGCATGTCAGCAAGCTCGGACTGCGCCTTAGCCTGATTGTTGCTGGCTTTCAGCTGAAGGAAATATGCGCCGGCCGGAGCGGCGACTGCCGTTGCGGTCTGGGCGTTGGCGACGATCTGCGGCCGTGGAGCTGGCGCAGGTTGAGCAGGCCGGGGAGCCGGTTGAGCCGCCGCTGCCCGAACAGGTTGCTGCTGGGTTTCAAACGGACGAACCGGGCTCGGCGCAGGTTGCGGAGCAACGCCAAGGTCGGCGCCGGTCACAACGATGCTGTTATCGCTGCTTACGCGTGGCGCGGGAAGCTGCGAGCCGTCTGGGCCGTAGGTGTAGGTTCTGACTGGACGGGGATCGTCAAGACTTGGCGCACGTCCGCCGCCGGCGCTTGCTCCCGCCGGTTCGCCTTCACCCGGCTTGCGGGCCTGACGCAGCGCTCTCTCGATACGGTCATCGAGCGAACCGCTTTCGGGCGCCGCCTCAGGCGAGGTCGATGCTGTCGTTATCGCGGCGCTATCTTGCGGCGCGGCTTCCTCGCCTCCAGTAGCGCCCTCGCCGGTGTCGAGCCGTTCATATATTTTCTTGGTCTGGTTTGGAAACTCACGTCCGCCCGGGTTTTCCGGCGTTTCCTTAACCTGACCTGCGTCTGCGAGCAGAGTCGGCAAGCCGGTCTCCGCCAAACCGCCTTCCATCGTGTAGTAATAAGCGCCGCCGCCGCCAATCACCAATGCGCCCACAAACATTGCGGCCATCAGGCCCTTGCCGCCGCGCTTTTTCTGCTTGAGTTCAGTCGCCGGATCGAAATCCTCGTCATCGAAAAAGTCCGCATCGAGCGAATCTTCTTCGTGCCCGCCGCGAGCCGTGGGTGCAAGGCTCGATGGCGCGACGCCAGTGCCAAGCGGATAGTCGTCAAATCCGTCCATATCGAGCGACACTGGCGCTCCGCCATATTGACGATCTGGAGCAGGCATCGGTTGAGGGGCGCGGCCATTGGAAGCGCGCGGCGCGACTGGCTCCTCGTGATGGAAATAGTCCTCATGCTCCTGCATCAAGTCGGATGAATGCGCCGCCTGCAAACCGTTTCCGGGCAAAAATAAAGGCGCGACATTAGTGGCCGCCGGATACTGCTCGGCGCGTTCGCGCTTGGCGGGCGCGTAATCGTCGCGCATGTCCTGACGCGGGTCGTATCCGGGCTGGTACTCGCCAGCGCCGTAATGCTGGCGGGGATCTTCATAAAGATCGTTCGAATGCGAAGGCTGATAAGCCGCCTCGCGCACGGCGCGTTCAGCCTCTGCGTCATAGGGGCGAGCCGTCGGCTGATGAAACTGGTCGCTGATATAGGGCTGCGGCTTCTGGCGCGTCTCGATCGCCTCTGCGATGGCGGCCTCGGACTGACGCTGCTCGTGGTCGCGCCAGATGTCTTCCCTCGATGGCTGGGGAGCCGGACGCGGCGCGGCAGGCTGATAGCTTTCGGCGCGGGGCGGGTAAGCCTGATTATGGACCGGCTCGGTCGGAACTGGGCGGCGTGGCGGCTCTGGCTGCCGATATTGATCATACGCGCCGCGTGGCGCCTGGGCCTCGCGTGGCGGCTGCGGCTGCCTGTAATCCGGGCGCTCGGGGCGCCGCACGGATTCTGAAGGGCCTGGATAAGCTTGCCGGTTGTTTGAATGGCCGCCGCGAGAATTCGTCGGATCGTCAGACCTTGGCATATATCAGTTTCCTTCGCTTCCTAAACGCATTTGCGCACGCTTAGTTTTCGCATCTCCGCTGTACAGTCAATGCAATACAACACTCTCTAGATGCTATGATTCGGGTAAGAGACCTCAATGGGGCGACGAGTACGACTGCGGTTTTTACGTCACTATCAACAATGAACAGCAAAATGTGGCCGATGTTTGTAAGTTTTCGCCCCGACGCCGCCATATGATTGCAAAAATGTGCGAGTTCGTGCGCCTAATTACAGGCCGAAAGCTCGGCTAAAGCAAGTACGGATAATCCGCATGGTAAAAACCGGAGGAGCGCCGTGCTGGCGAAATTAGCGCATTTCCTCCGCAGGCTCGACGCCGAGAACGCCAAGCCCGGACGCGATAACCCGCGCTGTCGCCGTCACCAGCGCCAGCCTTGCTGCCGTTGTCGCAGAGTCATTCTCTAAAATAAAGCGCAGTTGAGGGAGTTCTTTGCCCCGGTTCCACAGGCTGTGGAAATCGCTCGCCAGCTCGTACAGATAAAACGCGACGCGATGCGGCTCGTGCGCATTCGCGGCCTGCTCTACAAGCCGGGGATACTGGGCGATTCGTTTCAGCAGCGTCACCTCGGCGTCATCCGTCAGGCTGTCGAGCGATGAGTTTGCGAGCGTTTTTGCCGCAGCGTCCAGCCCCGGCGCCTGCTCGGCCGCCGCCCGCAAAACCGACCGGCAACGCGCGTGGGCATACTGGACGTAAAACACCGCGTTATCCCGCGACTGCTCTTTCACCTTGGCGAAATCGAATTCCAGTGGCGCGTCGTTCTTGCGGAACAGCATCATGAAGCGGACTGGCCCGACGCCCGCCTCCTCGACCACATCACGCAACGTGACGAACGAGCCGGAGCGCTTGGACATCTTGACCGGCTCACCGCCGCGCATAAGCTTAACAAGCTGAATGATTTTGACGTCGAGCGACGCCTCGCCGTCCGACAGCGCCTTCACCGCCGACTGCATGCGCTTGACGTAGCCGCCATGGTCCGCGCCGAAAACGTTGATCATGTTCTTAAAGCCGCGCTTCAGCTTGTCGCGATGATAAGCCATGTCCGCGGCGAAATAGGTGTATGAGCCGTCGGATTTGACGAGAGGGCGGTCAACGTCGTCGCCGAACTGCGTGGCTTTGAAAAGGTGCTGCTCGCGATCCTCCCAGTCCTCCGGGGTCTTGCCCTTGGGCGGCTCCAGCCGGCCGAAATAGATCAGCCCCTTCGCCTCAAGTTCAGCGATGGTCTCAGCCACATTATTGCGGGGGCCGGAGGTCAGCTTGCGCTCGGAGAAAAACACGTCGTGCTCGATGTCGAGCGCTTTCAGATCGCCCTTGATGGCCTTCAGCATGGCCTTAATCGCCGCCTCGCGCACCAGCGGAAACCACTGCGTCTCTGGCATGTTGAGGATGTCGCGCCCAAACTTTTTAGCCAGAGACTTGCCGACCGGGATGAGGTAATCGCCCGGATAAAGGCCGGCGGGGATTTCTCCGATGTCCTCGCCGAGCGCCTCGCGGTAGCGCAGATACGCCGAACGCGCGAGCACATCGACCTGCGCGCCCGCGTCGTTGATGTAATATTCCCGCGTCACGTCATAGCCCGCAAAGGCGAGCAGGTTGCACAAAGCGTCGCCAAACACGGCGCCGCGGCAATGCCCGACATGCATTGGCCCGGTCGGGTTCGCCGACACATATTCGACGTTGATTTTTTCGCCGCCACCCGCCGTGCTGCGCCCGTAGTTTTCGTCCTCAAGCGCGGCTTTGAGCACTTTCGGCCAATAGCTGGGCGAGAGAGTGAAGTTGATGAATCCGGGCCCGGCGATCTCTACCTTCTCGATGCCCTCGGCGCCGCGAAAATGATCGGCGAAGGCGCGGGCCAGATCGACCGGCTTCATGCCCGCGCTTTTCGCCAACACCATCGCGGCGTTCGTGGAAATATCCCCGTGTGCGGGGTCGCGTGGCGGCTCGACCGTCAAGCCCGCAGCGGTTGCGGTATCCGCCAGCACCCCGCTGGATTTGAGCGCGTCAACGGCGCCTTGTAGCCGCCGCTCGAAGTCGAGAAAAATGTTCATGAACTATGTTCTGTGTGAATTGCGCATTGTGACAGGCGCTATCGTAATTTGGGCGTGTCGTCAAACAGGCGCTTGTGCGTCTCGATGGCGAGGCGGTCCGTCATTCCCGCCACGAAGTCGCAGACATGGCGTGCGCGCAGGGCCGGGTCGGTTGCGTCAAGCGAGCGGCGCCATTCCTGCGGCAACTGATCGGGCGCGTCTGCGTAATGCGTGAAGACATCGCGCACAACGCCTTGCGCGTCGGTCATGATGCGCTTGATTTTCTCGTGCATGTAAAGGTTTGCGAACAGGAAGCGCCGCAGCTCGGCCAGCGCCTCGGCCATCCCGGCGGAAAAAGCGACGATCGGCGAATTGGCGTGACGCACGTCCTCGACGGATTTCGGCTGAAGGGCTTCAAGCCGCTTTTTCGTTTCCGCCAGCACATCCACCACCATCGCGGTGATCAGGCGGCGATTGACCTCGTAGATCAGCCGGTTCTGTGTGATGCCCCGATAGCGCGCTTCAACCTCCGTGATCAGGCGGCCGGGCAGGGCGATCTCACGCAGGCTGTCGAGGGTCATCAGTCCGGCGCGCAGGCCGTCATCGATATCGTGGTTGTTGTATGCGATATCGTCGGCGATGGCCGCGACCTGCGCCTCCGCCGATGCAAACGTCGCCAGCTTGAGGTCGTGAACGGTTGCGTATGCGCGAACGGCGTGTGGCAGGCCGACTTTCCTGAAGCGACCTACGGGCTTGCCCTCGCTGTCCGTCAACGGGCCGTTATGCTTGACCAGCCCCTCCAGCGTTTCCCACGACAGGTTCAAGCCCTCGAACGCCGCGTAGCGATGCTCGAGTCTGGTGACAATCCGCAGGCTTTGCGCGTTGTGGTCGAAGCCGCCATGGCCAGTCATGGTCTCATGCAAGGCTTCTTCCCCGGCATGACCGAACGGCGTATGGCCCAGATCGTGAGCGAGCGAAATGGCTTCGGCCAGGTCTTCGTTGAGCGCCAGCGCGCGGGCCATGGTGCGCGCAATCTGCGCGACCTCAAGGCTATGGGTCAGCCGAGTGCGGAAATGGTCGCCTTCGTGATAGATAAAAACCTGCGTCTTGTAGGTCAGGCGACGAAACGCAGCGCTGTGGACGATGCGGTCGCGGTCGCGCTGGTAGGGCGTGCGCAAGGGGCAGTTCGCCTCGGGATAAAGACGCCCGAGACTGGCCTCCGGAGCCGACGCGAAAATCGCGTAAGCGGCGTCGGGTCTGGTTGCAAACTGGCTCAAAGCCCCGCAAGCCTCCACATCGTTGCTTCAGGATGTGCGATTCTCAATGATCGCATTGCACGCAAAGCACGGAATTGACAAGACTCGTAAACGGCGTATGCATGACTACATACCATGACTTGAAGATGACAGATAGGCCGCCCCATGCCCCAACCTGTAAACCTGACCGAGAGAGCCGCTCACCGCATTGCCGAGATCGTCGCTGGCGAGCCGGCTGGCAGCGTATTACGCGTGAGCGTCAAAGGCGGCGGCTGCTCGGGCTTCTCCTATAGCTTCGACATTGTGCGCGACCGGGAAGACGATGATCTCGTGCTTGAGCGCGCGGGCGCGACTGTTCTCATCGACAGCGTTTCGCTGCCGTTGCTCGACGGCTCGGAAATAGATTTCGTCGACGACCTTATCGGCGCGTCGTTCAAGATCAGCAATCCCAACGCTACCGCGTCCTGCGGCTGCGGCACCTCATTCGCACTGTAAGTCCTTTGCAGCTCCGCATCGCGACGTGGAATGTGAACTCGATCAAGAGCCGGCTGGACGCCGCGTGCGAGTGGATCAAGCGCGCCTCGCCTGACGTCGTCTGCCTGCAGGAGATCAAATGCGAGACACAGAGCTTTCCGGCGCAGGCTTTCGAGGATATTGGCTACAATGTCAGGGCGCATGGCCAGAAGAGTTATAACGGGGTCGCACTCCTCTCCAAGTGGCCGATGGATGACGTGATCACGGCGCTGCCGGGCGATGATGCGGATGTGCAGGCGCGCTATATCGAGGGCGTCATTCTCGCGGGAAGCAATACGGTTCGCGTCGCCTCGATTTACCTTCCGAACGGCAATCCGGCGGATACGGAAAAATATAGCTACAAGCTTGGCTGGATGGCGCGGCTGAAGGCGCATGCCCGCGATTTGCTGAAATATGAAGAGCCGCTGGTGCTCGCCGGGGATTATAACGTCATTCCGCAGCCTGAGGACGTGCACAACCCGGCCGCCTGGGTGGACGATGCGCTGTTCAAGCTGGATACGCGGCGGGCGTATCGGGAAATCCTCAATCTCGGCTTCACCGACGCTTTTCGCGCCGTGGATAATGGCCCGAAGCGCTATACCTTCTGGGATTATCAGGCCGGCGCGTGGCAGAAGAATAACGGCTTGCGGATCGATCACCTTTTGCTCTCGCCCGAGAGCGCGGGCCGCCTCATTTCATGCCATATCGACAAAACGCCGCGAAGCGGTGAGAAACCCTCCGACCACACGCCAATATTGGCTGACCTGCGCGTCTGAAACTTGAGCGCGGCCCTAGTTCGAGCCTACTTTATTGTGCCGTTGTCGAGGCCGAAGCCATTGCCGTTCGATGTCGGGGGAGCTACTTGGCCGGAAGGCTGAGGTATGCCGCCGGGTATCGGAGGGTTGCTGGTCAGTGTGCCTTTCGGCTGTTCGCGCATGACCATATCGGTGCGCAGACTTTTGATCTCCAGGCGCGGACCGTCCGGGCGCACCCGAAGCGGCCGGTAGGTTTTTTCAAGAGCTTCCTCGGTCTTGCGGATAGTCTCTATGTCCACCTCGCCCACAGCGTTTTCATAAAGTGGGCCAATTGTGAGAGCTTCCTTTTCGGTCGCGTTATCCATCGCGACAGCCATGAGGGCAAGGCCTTCCACCGGCGAGCGCTTCACGTCGGCGCCGCGCCACATCATGTCGCCAAGGGTGCCTTGCGCAGGCGCGTAGCGTTTGCGTGCGGCGTTCACCAGCCAACCAACGGCAATTCTCGGGTTCTTTTCCAGCGCTCCGTCGCCCAGGTACATCATCGCAAGTTCGTATTGCGCCTCGCGGTCATGGAAAATGGCGGCGGCTTGTAGCATCATGCGGGAGGCTTCTGCCGGGTTTGCCTTGATATTCGCCGAGGGAATTCCATCGCGCAGGTAGATGCCGCTCATGCGGAACGCCTCGGCGACGAACTGCGCCAGCGAATGACGGCGGTCGACATCCGCGTAGTCGTTTGCGATGCGCCGGTAAAAGTGGAACGCTTTCGCCTCGTCGAGCGGCGCGCCCGTTCCCGTCGCGCTCATTCGCGCAACCTCGATCTGGGCGCCGAGGACACCGCGGTTGGCGGCGACTTCAAGCAACTCAAAACCGACCGCCTTCCGCCCTTCAGCAATAGCGCGCTGCGCGTTCTGATAGACTTCCAGGGGCGTCGACGGCGCGAGATTGCCTTTACCGGATTGCTGCGCAAAGCATATCGTCGGTATCAGAATAAACGCGATCAAGAGCCTGACAACGCCGTGCATCTCAAATATCCGCATAACACTGGATTTCAGCGCGTGCGCCCGGATGTGTCACCGCGCCATTCACGGCCGGGCCGACCTCCTGCGCGTATTTCCAAAGCATGCCGCTCTGATACATGGTCTGGCGTGGTTTCCATGCGGCGCGGCGACGGTCGAGCTCCTCCGCGCTCAACTCCACATCGAGCGTGCCCTTGTCTGCATCGATGGCGATGATGTCGCCGTCGACAAGCAGGCCGATGGGGCCGCCAAGCGCTGCCTCCGGTCCCACATGGCCGATGCAGAAGCCGCGCGTCGCCCCCGAGAAGCGGCCATCCGTGATCAGCGCGACCTTGTCGCCAAGGCCTTGGCCATAGAGGGCGGAGGTCGTCGACAGCATCTCGCGCATGCCAGGCCCGCCGCGCGGCCCCTCATAGCGGATAACGATAACTTCGCCTTCGTTGATGGCGCGCGTGTCGACCGCGTGAAAAGCCTCTTCCTCGCTGTCGAAGCATCGGGCCGGGCCGCGGAACTGCAGCTTTTTCATGCCCGCGACCTTGACGATAGCGCCATCCGGCGCGAGCGTGCCGCGCAGGCCGACGACGCCGCCGGTTGGCGACAGCGGCCTGTTCGTCGGCAGGATTACGTCCTGATCGGTCGGGAAGGTGACGCCTTCCAAATTTTCGCGGACGGTTTTGCCCGTGACGGTCAGGCAATCGCCGTGCAGGAAGCCGCCGTCGAGCAGCGCTTTCATGAGCACCGGCATGCCGCCGATCTCGAACATATCCTTGGCGACGTAACGTCCGCCCGGCTTCAGGTCGGCGATGTACGGCGTTTTCCGGAAAATTTCGGCAACTGCGAAAAGGTCGAAGTCGATGCCAGCTTCGTGCGCCATAGCCGGCAGGTGCAATGCGCCGTTGGTCGAGCCGCCGGTCGCTGCAACCACAGCCGCCGCGTTTTCCAGCGCTTGGCGGGTGACGATATCACGCGGACGGATGCCTTGCGCGATAAGCTGCATTACCGCGCGGCCCGATGCTTCGGCGTATTCGTCGCGACTTGTATAGGGCGCGGGCGCGCCGGCGGAGCCGGGAAGGGCAAGGCCGATCGCTTCCGACACGCAGGCCATGGTATTGGCTGTGAATTGCCCGCCGCAGGAGCCGGCGCTCGGGCACGCGACGCATTCCAGCTCGTGCAGTTCCTCGTCCGACATCTTGCCGGCCGAGTGATTGCCGACCGCCTCGAACACGTCCTGAACGGTCACATCTCGGCCTTTGTAGCGACCGGGCAGGATCGATCCGCCATACATGAACACGCTGGGCACGTTGAGGCGCAGCATCGCCATCATGATGCCCGGCAGCGACTTGTCGCATCCGGCGATGCCGACGATCGCATCGTAGCAATGGCCGCGCATGGTGAGTTCGATAGAGTCGGCGATGACGTCACGGCTGATCAGGGAGGATTTCATTCCCTGATGGCCCATCGCGATGCCGTCGGTCACGGTGATCGTGCAGAATTCGCGCGGCGTTCCGAAGCCGTCAGCGACGCCTTTTTTCGCGGCTTGCGCCTGACGCATCAGGGAGATATTGCAGGGTGCGGCCTCGTTCCAGCACGACACCACGCCGACGAATGGCTGGTTAATCTGCTCTTCGGTCAGGCCCATGGCATAGTAGTACGAGCGGTGAGGCGCACGCTCAGGACCAACCGTCACATGACGACTCGGCAGCTTAGCCTTGTCGAAAACCCTCGCATCCATCGTGCACGCTCCCCGCCGCAAAAAACTACACTCGCAGCATCACGCTACGATAAAGACCGCCCTCGGTTTCGTTGATACGAATCGACTTACGCAAAAAGACCGGCCTTGAGTGGCCAAATTGTGCCTCACGCTTTGCGCGCCTGGCTGGTTTCTCCAACCTTGATTACGCGTTGTCTCTATTGTTCATACAGTTTCAATTTGCGCGAGATTTATGGCGCAAAGTTGACGCGTTTGGTCCACACCGTTGCGCGAGGGGCACAGTTCGTATGCAATACTTTAGTATTCGTGCGCAAACGGAAAATTGCAGGCTTGAGTTGTGCCCGGCGCTGCATTTTCGGATTCGTGAAGCGGGGGTTAGGACACCGCCTCGATACGCTTCAGCGCCTCGCCAAGCCGCGCAATGATCGCCTCGTTTGAGGCTCGACGCTCGCGGTTCTCCTCGACCACGTGCTCGGGCGCCTTCGCCACAAAATCGGCATTGCCGAGCTTGGCGTC
>JBGSLP010000112.1:0-8714 GCA_041740655.1 Alphaproteobacteria bacterium | reverse complement strand
CGCGCGCGATTTGCGGCGGCTGCGGCCTAAGCGGGGCGGTGGCAGAGGCGCACGTTTATGGAGGGCGCATGGCCTACGTTCTGCGTTGCGGCGGCTGCGATCACGTTCTCATCCGTGCGACGGAAACTCCGGCCGGGCTGTGGCTCGACATGCAAGGCGTGCGCAGTCTCCTTTTCGCGCGGGCCTAAGCGATGCTGTGCATCGCTTCCCTTTCGCTCTTGCTGATAAAAGGGGTGAATCTGTTCGGTTCTGATTTGAGGCGTTGTTTCAGCGCGTCAATTTTTGCCCTGCCTTTTTCCCATTCGGCGTCGTGGTCCGGATTGTAATCACCGCGGGCGAAGTTGGTTGAGCCGCTGGCGTCGATGCGCTGTGCATAGACGCTGACCGCACGGGTCAAGCCATCGAAATCAGACTGATATTTCGAGCATATGCGGAGCAAGAATTCGTAGTCCTCGCAGCGTGAAATGCTTGGATCGAAATAAAGATCGTCAGCTTCAATGCGCTGGAGATCGAGGCCGAACGAGTTGATCGGGCAAAAATTCGACTTGAAGAGTTCGCCGAGACCGCTTTGGGAGGTGAACATGATTTCCCGGTCGAGTGTGTAGTCAACTGGCCCAGTCGGAAACACTCGCTTGCCAACGGTGCGCGCGAAAGTGATTGCAGCCCCGCTTTCCTCAAGCCGGTAAGCGAAGTACGAGCATGCGAAGGGATAGTAGTAATCATCGAAGTCGAGAAACGAGGCAAATCGCCCCTTGATGGAAAGTCCTTCAGTGAGCAAACGCGAACGCATATCACGTTCTTCGCCCTTTATATTGAGGATGAGAGGCTTTGGTCGGTCAGGCTCGATCCTGAACACAGACATAGCGAGCCCGCGAACGTGCTCCTCCTGAATGCGCGTAAAGTTTTGCAGGAGAATGACAGGGCGCGCCGACTTATGATCCTGAGCCACAATGCTGAGCAGCGCGCGCCTCAGCCGTGCGGTCTGGAGAGGATCATGGAACCTGATAAGCACATTGAATAATTCGGCGTCGGACACTGCGTGCTCCTCACCAACGGGTTTCGGCAAAATGAAAACGTTCGGCGAAACTGTTTACCGGCGCCAGGTTTGCTGGCATGCGCGGGCAGTTGTATCCAAGCTGTGGAAGCTGCCGCCCGTTGCCTCCGACTTCACGCAGGCAATTTTCGGTGAAAGAAAGAAATCGATCAGAGCGCCACTTATAGGCGAGATACCGGCCCGCTATCAGCATCTGGCGGTAGCGTTCGCTATTGCCCTGCCGGTCAATCGTATCGTGATAAAACAGAGCTTCCGGGCAGGTCAGCGTTGGAATTCCTAGGACGCGAGCGCGCCACGACAGGTCCACGTCTTCGCAGTAAAGGAAGAAATGCTCGTCAAAGCCGCCCAGTTCTTCCCATATTTGTCTCGGGTAGATGAAGCAGGCGCCGGAAATCCAATTCGTCTCGAATGTTTTGGGGTGATAGACCTTCGGGTGTTCTTCCGGGAACTGGACGGCTTCGATCAGCGCGCGTCCTTGTTTTTGCGCGCTCATCCGCACGAGTGAAGCGATTGCTTCCCCCTCAAAAAAGCCATCCGGGTTTACGCCGATATAGTAATCGCAGTCGGCGAAGGCCTCTCGCATCATGATGTTATGCGCTGCGCCGAAGCCGATATTTTTGCCGCTTTTTTGGACGCTTACGCTCAGCTTTTCCGCAACTGGGGAGGGGCGATCTTCGCCGTTATTAAAAAAGGTCACGCTGAGTGAGATGTGCTCAGGAAGTGCGCTGCACTCTATCGAGCGCAAAAGCCGCGAGAGTTGCTCATCGGTATTGTTGTAGATTACAACGCCTACTCGCACTTGCGTCGCGGACATCGCTGGCGCTTCCGGCAATTCTGGCCCGATTTCAGCTTTGGCAAGCTTACATAGCGATAAAAGAGTTTCGGCTCTGTCCTGCTTTGAAACGCCGATAAAAAACTCAGGAAAGTCTGTCGTTTCCCGTTCCTTTTTCGCGAATTTCGCAAGGATCCTCATACGCTTTTTTTCAAAGCTTTTCCGCAGGCGACGAAATAACCTGATCCGATTTAAGCCACGCTTTGTTTCGAGCGGAGCTGCGCTAGAAGCTTGCGCTACAATTTCCCTGTGAACTCTTCCAAGTTTTACTTGGAAACTTAATTTTAAAAAAATCATAAAAAACCTCAAAAGGCTTACTATATTGCAATCCGCGCAGATAGAATGATTTAAATTAAAATATTCTATCTTTTATTTTCTTAATTTACTTGGGAGAAAGGTATTCAACCCTCTGCGACCTGTCCAGACGCAAATCGCGACCAGAGAGAACAATAGGTGAATATTCCGCGGAAGTTGCGCTAGTGTCACACGACGATAGGCCCGCCCGCCGAACAGTTGCGAAATCCGCGTTTGACCCACCGTTTTCTCTGTTCTATAAAACGTACACAAAAAACTGATCAACTCATAAACGCTTACAGGAGAGGCAGACATGCGCCGCAACGGGCTTTTCAACTGGCTTCTGGCATCAGCCGCGATCCTTCTCGGCCCGCTGCCACAGGCGGCGTCGGCTGCCGAAGTTCCCGCAGAAATTCGCATCGACTTTGCAACCTACAACCCCGTCAGCCTTGTCCTTAAAGAGCGTAAGCTGCTGGAAAAGGCCTTTGAAAAGGAAGGCGTGACAGTTCGCTGGGTCCAGTCAGCCGGCTCCAACAAGGCGCTTGAATTCCTGAACGCCAGTTCGATCGACTTCGGCTCGACGGCAGGCGCCGCAGCGCTCATCGCTAAAATCAACGGTAATCCGATCAAGTCGATTTACGTCTACTCCCGCCCGGAATGGACAGCCCTCGTTACGCGAAAGGATAGCGGCATCAGCAAGGTCGCCGACCTGAAGGGCAAAACCGTCGCCGTGACGCGCGGCACCGATCCGCACATTTTCCTCGTTCGCGCGCTTGCTTCGGAAGGGCTGACCGACAAGGACGTGCGCTTTGTGCTCCTGCAGCATGCCGATGGACGCCTGGCGCTCGAGCGCGGCGATGTCGATGCATGGGCTGGCCTCGATCCGATGATGGCCGCAGCCGAGATCGAAAGCGGCGCCCAGTTGTTTTTCCGCAAGCCGGAGGCCAATACGTGGGGCATCCTGAACGTGCGGGAGGAATTCGCGCAGAAATATCCGGATGTCGTCAAGCGCGTGCTCGCCGTTTACGAGGAGGCCCGCAAGTGGTCGCTCGCAAACCCGGACGAAGTCAAAAAGACCTTCATCGCGTTCACCAAGCTCCCCGAGGCCGTAGTCGAAAAACAGCTTTCGACCCGCACTGAACTGACGCACAGCGTTATCGGCCAACCGCAGGCGGAATCCATTACAGCCGCAGGGATAGCGCTGCAGGATGCTGGCGTGATCGACAAATCCGCCGATGTCAAAAAGACGGTCAGCGAACTTATCGA
The DNA here is from genome assembly GCA_041740655.1 of Alphaproteobacteria bacterium. Classification (GTDB taxonomy): domain Bacteria; phylum Pseudomonadota; class Alphaproteobacteria; order Rhizobiales; family Rhodomicrobiaceae; genus JAWXCE01. Next base: position 5,268 of record JBGSLP010000112.1, on the reverse strand, counting down.
CCCGAGCTATCTTGCTGCGACCCAATAAAGCCTTGTACTATAACGGCCAGCGGGGAACGCCCTCGCTGGCAACTTCGTAGGGTGCAAAACTTATGGTGGACGCCGCCGCGCGCGAGGATCAGGTGCGGAACGGGCGCGCGGATCGAACAACCCGCGCATTTTCGTTCAACGGCTTCAACTGGGCCATCGGCGTCATCCTGCCCGTAACGCTCGCGCTGGGCTGGGAACTGGCCGTATACGCCGGGCTTTCCAACGGACGCCTGTTGCCGCCGCCGAGCCGCATCTTCGCCGAGTTCATGTCGCTCGCACGCTCCGGCGACCTCGGATTCCATGCAACCGCAACCCTCGGGCGCGTCTATGCCGGATTTGCGCTGGGCGCTCTGATAGGCACGGCGCTTGGCGCGTTGTCGGGCGCATCGTCGGAAGCGCGGCGGCTGCTTGACCCGACCTTACAGGCGCTACGCGCTATCCCGTCCATTGCGTGGGTGCCGCTCTTTATCCTGTGGATGGGAATTTTCGAAGCCTCGAAAATTGCGCTGATAGCCGTCGGCGTGTTCTTTCCCGTCTATCTCGGCGTGGCGGATGCGATCCAGGGCGTCGACCGGAAGCTGATCGAGGTTGGCCGCGTCTTCCGGCTGTCGCGCCTCGCGATGGTGCGCCGGGTGCTTCTGCCTGCCGTGCTGCCAAGTTGGATCACCTCGCTCCGCAGCGGCCTCGGCCTTGGTTTCATGTTTGTCGTGGCGGCCGAGTTTATGGGGGCAAGCGAGGGTCTTGGCTACCTGCTGGTGGACGGGCAACAGCTTGGCAAACCCGCGCAGATTGTTGCCGCCATTATCGCGTTTGCGCTGCTCGGCAAGGCGTCCGACAGCATTTTGATGCTTATCGCCCGGCCATTTCTTGCGTGGCAGGACACCGCCCGGGCGAGGCTGTAAGCCATGCTCACAATAGAATCTCTCAGCAAAACCTATTCCGACGGCACGGAAGCATTATCGACGGTCAATCTCACGATGGCGGCTGGCGAAATCGTCGCCATTGTAGGGGGCTCCGGTTGCGGAAAAACCACGCTGCTGCGCCTCATCGCGGGGCTGGATCAGGCGACACGCGGGCGCATTCAGGTGGACGGCGAAACCATCCAGTCGTCGCACCCGGCCATCGGTATCGTGTTTCAGGAGCCGCGATTGCTGCCGTGGCTTAAGGTTGCCGATAATGTCGGCTTCGGACTTTCGCATCTGCCCAAAGCGGAGCGGGAGGCGCGTGTGGGTGAAGCCCTCTCTCGCGTCGGGCTCGGCGATTATGCGGAGCGCTGGCCGCGCGAACTCTCCGGGGGACAACAACAACGCGTTTCCATCGCACGCGCGCTTGTCGCAAAGCCCAAGGCGCTGCTGCTCGACGAGCCGTTTTCGGCGCTCGACGCCTTCACGCGCGCGAGTCTTCACGAGCATCTTCTGGCGCTATGGGAGGCAAGCCGTCCGACAGTCGTTCTCGTGACTCACGACGTGGAGGAGGCGGTGTCGCTTGGCGACCGCGTTATCGTGATGCGGCCTCGGCCCGGCCGGATGTTTCGCGAAACACCGATTGGAATGCAGCGTCCGCGCGACCGGCTGTCCCCGGCATTCGAGAGCGCCAAGCGCCGCGTGCTTCTCGATCTCGACGCATCGCTCAAAAATCCTGATGCGGTCGAGCGAACCGATGTCGCCCCCGGCGCGGCGCTCTGGTGGTGATTCCGCCTTTCATATGCGCTATTTGGTTGCTATTCGAAGTGACGCTATAGATCGGGAGTTGAAAGGCGATGACGGACGACAAAATCGACGCGCAAAAACTGCGGGAAATGCAGGCGCCGCTCAAGGATAGCTATCGGACGGACGCCGGGGCCGCGCGCATCACCCTCAAAGCCCACGGCACGATCGATGACACGAAAATCGCGTGCAAGGTGGAGACAGGGCGCGCCATCATGGAGGCGGGTCTGCATCCGGCGACGGGCGGGTCCGGCATGGAGTTGTGCTCCGGCGACATGCTGCTGGAGGCTCTGGTCGCCTGCGCGGGCGTGACTCTGAAGGCGGTCGCTACGGCGCTCGACATTCCTCTGCAAAGCGGCGTCGTCAAAGCCGAGGGCGATCTCGATTTCCGCGGAACCCTGGGCGTCGACAAGCAGGCGAAAGTCGGGTTTGAGGCAATCCGGCTCACATTCGAGGTGAAAACGGACGCCGCGCAGGACAAGATCGACAACCTCATCCGCCTGACAGAGCGCTATTGCGTCGTGCTGCAAACGCTCTCCAGCAGCCCGCAGATCGGCGTCAACGTCACTCGCGTCTGAAGCGCGCTACTTGCGGATGCCGGGTGTTTCTATCGGCAAGCCGCCGGATCGCTTTGCGAGATAGAGTTCGAGGCTGAGATATTCCTCACTGCCGTAATCGAACTGGGTGGCCCGCACACCGAGGGAGCAGGCGCGCAGGCGTCGATGCAGCGACCCCAGTGTCTGCCACTCCAACCGGTACGCCGGATAGCCCGTCACCGCCCCGTTGCTGATGACATCGGCGCGAAGGCGGGCGCCCGCTGCTCCGTCATGACATTGCGCGCATGAGAGATTGAGCTGCCCCTGCCGACGGTGAAAGAACTCCTTGCCTTTGCTGTAAAACGGCGCGGCGGCCCCATCGACCTGCACGGCCATCGGCATGTTTAGGGACTGGCGCGCCACGAATACGGTCAGCGCGAGCAGCGGCTCGGATTCGTAATCAAGCGGCTCGGCGCGCTGTTGACTAGTTCGGCAGGCGTTGATGCGCATTTCGAGATTGAGCAGCTTGCCCGACGCGGCGTCGACCTTGGGGTATGTCGTCGCGACGCCTTTCATGCTCGCGGCGGCGTCGCCATGGCAGTCCGCACATGACCGGTTCGCGGACCCGATGCGCTCGCTCCACAGCCGCGCGCCATTCTCGACCCAAAGCATTCCAGGGTTGGCCGCTTCGTCGGCCTGCAGCGTTTTAAGCTCTGGCGATAAAAAGGCCGATCCCGGCTTGATGGCCGGAGACGTTGCGGGGCTGTCGGCCAGAACTGGCAATACCAATAAGGTTGCGACAAAGGCCGCCGTCAGTCGTTTCACTCCGTCACCGTGAGCAGCTTCTTTTCGACGGTGGCAGCGCCTTTTTCATCGACCCAGGTGAACACCAGTTCGCCTGTCTCCACCGCAACGGTCGAGAAAACGACAAATGGATTGGCGGCGACAGCCGGATGCATGTCCATCCGGAAAACCTCGGCGCCCGCATACATGACCGACAGCGATTTGACGATGTCGCGCGGGATGATCTGCCCGCGATTATCGACGCGGTATCCCGGCTCCATCACATGACGCATCAAAGCCTTGATTTCGATGACGTCGCCTTTCCGGGCCGTCGCTGGCATCGCTACACGTGCAATCGCAAGCGCCATGGGTCAGCCTCCGTCGATGCAGGCGCCGATCGACACGATCACGCTCTTTTCGTCCGACCAGAACGAGCCGTCGCTCATTTCGGCGATGGCGAGAACGCGCTGCGAGTTAGCAAGGCGGATATTGGTCGACACTTTCGCCCGGCCGACACGAGGGCCAAGCTGGAAACTGACAATGCGCGGGAGGGGATTTTTTTCAGAGATGAGGTGGATCGCACGCACATGATCTTGCTCGGTCATCGGCGACTCGACCGTCACGGTCGTGAATACAGACAGGCCGTTTTCCGCCACCTGCGGTATCCCCAGGGTAACGCGCCCCGGCTTAATCTCCGCGCCTTTCGTCGCCTCGCGAATGGCGGCGTCACGCTGCTCCGGCGTCGTAATCGCGAGCGCAGGCAAGGGCAAGGCTGTAGCGACCGCAAGCGCGCCCAAACCAACCACAAATTCTCTGCGCGAGAGGTCCATCCTAGTTTCGCAATCCCGACAAATAAGCCACCACATCCTCAATCTGCTGCGCGTCGAGCGCAGGCTTTCCGCGATAATCCGGCGCCACGTCGCGAAGATCATCAACTCTATAATAGGGAGGCATCATCGTCTCTGCATTCAAGATCGTTTGATCGACGAGCCGCAGCCGGATTTGCGCCTCAGTCAAGCGCGCGCCGACGCCGTTTAAATCCGGCCCGATTTCGCCCTGAAAAAGTTCATCCGCAATCGGGGCCGCATGGCAGATTAGGCAATTGCCGGTGCGCCTGTCGCGGATAATGGCCTCGCCGCGCGCCGCGTCGCCAACGAGCCCGCCAAGCGGCTGCGGGATGGAGTCGCCTTCTATCCGATAGTCGACGAGTGCTTGCGCGAATGCGGGAGAGCACGCGGCAGCCGCCACTATAGCAGCCGCCGCAATGTTTATCCCCCGCCGCATCAAGCCTTGCGCAGATCGTGCTTGCTGAGGGGCAACGTGCGAATCCGCTTGCCGGTCGCCGCAAAGATCGCGTTCAGCACGGCTGGCGCAGCAACGGCGATGGTCGGCTCGCCAACGCCGCCCCAGAAGCCGCCCGAGGGCATCACGATGGTCTCCACCTCCGGCATGTCCTTCAAAAGCATGACCGGATAGGTGTCGAAATTCTCCTGCTCGACACGGCCGTCCTTGATGGTGATTTCGCCGTAAAGCGCGGCGGAAAGGCCGTAGACGAACGAGCCTTCGACCTGCGCTTCGATCTGCTGCGGATTGACCGCGTAGCCGCAATCGGTCGCCGCGATAATGCGGTGAACTTTAAGAGCGCCGTCCGCGCTGACGGAAACTTCCGCGCACGCGGCGGTGTGGCTGCCGAATGCCGTACAATGTGCAAGGCCGCGATAGACGCCCTCGGACGCAGGTTTGCCCCAGCCGGCCCGCTCCGCCACCGCGTTCAGCACCGCGAGGTTTTTCGGATGGTTGGCGAGCAGCTTGCGGCGGAATTCAAGCGGGTCTTTCCCCGCCGCATGCGCCAGTTCATCGATAAAGCATTCCATATAGATCGTGTTCTGGTTGGCGTTGACGCCGCGCCAGAAGCCGGGAGGCACATGCGGATTGCGCACCGCGTGTTCGACCAGCAGGTTTGGAAAAGTGTAGCTGATGGCGTGCTCGCCGCTTGGAACGAGAGTCTGGAACGTGACCATATCCATGCCATTCGCCATGCGCTGCGGCGCGACGGCTGCGAGAATGGACTGGCCGGAAATGCGCACATGCAGGCCCGCGATGTCGCCGTTAGCGTCGAGACCCGCCGACAGTTTGCACTGCGTGATCGGGTGATACGCGCCATGCAGCATGTCCTCCTCGCGCGACCAGATCAGCTTGATCGGCTTGCCGGG
>JBGSLP010000111.1:0-7573 GCA_041740655.1 Alphaproteobacteria bacterium | reverse complement strand
GAATGGAGCGACAACAAGCGCGGCCACTATCAATGGTGCCTGCGCAACAAGCGCGATTTCATGGCCGATGAAACCCGCTATCGCCTGACCGAGCTGCAGAAGTGCTACAACAAGCTCGGCGACTACGACGACGAGAACTATGACCGCAATTACAGACGCCGGTTCTGATAATTAACCAGCATAGGGGAAGGGTGGATCGATCCCCTTCCCCGAATTTTCCAGTCGAGTTAATTTAGACTCAGAATTCCGTCTGAGAAGCCGCCAAGCGCAATCGGCACGCCGATGCCGAATTCCGGCGTCTGGAAAATGATGAAAACAGCGTTCTTGCCGCTTTTCATTTTATTCATCACATCATCGCTCACGGTGATTTCGGTCACGCAACCGTCTGCCCCGCATTTCAGAAACGGCGCATTGCCGACATCCACATTGTCGATCTTCAGGCCTATACCCGTTGGCAGCAACACGCCCAATGGCGCAACAACCCGCAAAAGCTGCTTCTTGCCATCGTACGATTTGAGGAAAATCACAGTCAGAGCGACGTTCGGCCGATCTTCCGCCTTCACGCTCTGAACCAGCGCGCATTTCTCGTTTTTGGCGCCGGGCGCCTGCCCGCAACGCACCTGCCACGCGCCGTGGGTCGCTTTCACCTGCGTTCCGGGCGCCTGCGCATGGGCGGGGGCCGCGCCTGAAATTCCGATCAGCAGCGCTGCGGCGGCGAGCCCGCTGAAAAAGCGCGCGCCACGGGAAGCAGCAGGACGAGTTCTGGTTTCGCTCAAGAGTGTTCTCTCAATCATTTGGTTATCGAAGTGTTCCGCGCTTGAATATGTGCTGGATTCGGCAGGATTAGGGCTAAATTGCGACTCATCCATCGCTTGCGATCAAGCCTCGCATTGTGAAAAACTGTCGCGGCTGCACACGAACGTGGCGCCTTTCTGGCATCGGCGGTATAACCAACCCGACATTTTAACGTCAGTCGATGTCTGCGTGCAATTTGCTCAATTATTAAGCTGCGGCGTTTTGCTCTGCGGATTGATATGTTTCGTGCAACGCCGCGTATGTAATTCGAGCTATCGTACACGAAAGAATATGCCTGTTTCGGGAGGACGGACGAGATGATGAAATGGCTGGCGGGCGCGACGTGTTTTGCCCTGATATCCGTGGGGCTGGTCACAACCGGTTTTGCATCGGAGGGGCAGCCGAGCCCCTGGCAGATGAATTTCCAGGAATCCGCATCCCCGATCATGACCGGCATTCGGAACATGCACGATTTCCTGTTGATCATTATCACCGCCATCACGCTGTTTGTTCTGGGCCTGCTGATCTGGGTGGTTTGGCGCTATAACGAAAAAGCCAACCCGGTGCCGTCCAAAACCTCCCACAACACGACGATCGAAGTGCTCTGGACGATCGTTCCGGTTCTTATACTCGTCGTCATCGCCATTCCATCGTTCAGGCTGCTGTACGCGCAGTATGAGTTTCCAAAAGCCGACGTGACGATCAAGGCGACCGGACACCAATGGTATTGGACTTACGAATATCCGGACAACGGCCCGCTCGTATTCGACGCAAACATGATCGAGGACGCGGATCTCAAGCCCGGCCAACCGCGCCTGCTGGCGACCGATAATGAAGTGGTCGTGCCCGTGAACAAAAACGTGCATGTGCTCGTTACGGCCTCGAATGTGATGCATAATTGGGCGATGCCCGCCTTTGGCGTCAAAATGGACGCCGTACCGGGCCGCGTAAACCGCACTTGGTTCCGCTCCGAGAAAACCGGCACCTTCTACGGTCAATGCTCCGAGTTGTGCGGCACCCGGCATGCCTACATGCCGATTACGGTGCGCGTCGTGACAGATCAGGAGTATGCCGAATGGCTGACTCAGGCGCAGCAGCAGTTCGCTGTGAAGCCCATGGTGCCCGCGCCGGTGCAGTCGGCCTCCGCGCAAAACGAGAAAGTCGCGGACGCCTCTTCCAAGTGACCAGATTAGGCCGTATCGGCAATAATGCTTAAGGGACGAAATTTATGGCAACGCATGCACATGCAGATGATCGTGACGATCACTACCCCGGATTTATTTCACGGTGGCTGTTCTCGACGAACCATAAAGATATCGGCACGCTTTACCTGATCTTCGCGATCATCGCGGGGCTTGTGGGTGGCGCGCTCTCGATCGGCATCCGGCTCGAATTGCAGGAGCCGGGCATGCAATACTTTGCGGACGGGCACGGCTATAACGTGTTCGTCACGGGCCACGGCCTCATCATGATCTTCTTCATGGTCATGCCCGCGATGATCGGCGGCTTCGGCAACTGGTTTGTGCCGCTCATGATCGGCGCGCCGGACATGGCTTTCCCGCGCATGAACAACATCTCGTTCTGGCTGCTGCCCGCGTCATTCGCGCTCCTCATCATGTCGATGTTCGTCGAAGGCCCCCCCGGAGGTCTTGGCGTCGGCGGCGGCTGGACGATGTATGCGCCGCTTTCAACCGACGGCCAGCCCGGCCCCGCGATGGATTTCGCCATTCTCGCGCTGCACGTGGCGGGCGCGTCGTCCATCCTCGGCGCGATCAACTTCATCACCACAATTTTCAACATGCGCGCGCCGGGCATGACGCTGCACAAGATGCCGCTGTTCGCATGGTCGATCCTGATCACCGCGTTCCTGCTGCTCCTCTCGTTGCCGGTTCTGGCGGGCGCCATCACGATGCTTCTCACCGACCGTAACTTTGGCACGACCTTCTTCAGCCCTGCCGGTGGCGGCGACCCGGTGCTGTTCCAGCATCTGTTTTGGTTCTTCGGCCATCCCGAAGTTTACATCCTTATTCTTCCCGGCTTCGGCATGATCAGCCACATCATCTCCACCTTCAGCCGCAAGCCGATCTTCGGCTATCTCGGCATGGCCTACGCCATGGTGGCGATTGGCGCGATCGGCTTTATCGTGTGGGCGCACCACATGTACACGGCTGGCCTCAGCGTCGACACGCAGGCGTATTTCGTGTTCGCGACCATGGTGATCGCGGTGCCGACGGGCATCAAGATTTTCTCGTGGATCGCGACCATGTGGGGCGGCTCCATCAGCTTCAAGACACCGATGCTCTGGGCTGTGGGCTTTATTTTCTTGTTCACGCTTGGCGGCGTAACGGGCGTGGTGCTGGCAAATGCTGGCGTCGACCGGTCACTGCACGATACCTATTATGTCGTCGCGCATTTCCATTACGTGCTCTCACTTGGCGCGGTCTTCGCGATCTTCGCCGGGTGGTATTACTGGTTCCCGAAAATGTCGGGCTACATGTACTCGGAGTTCATCGGCAAGCTGCATTTCTGGGTGACCTTTGTGGGCGTGAACGTGCTGTTCTTCCCGCAGCATTTCCTCGGAATGGCTGGCATGCCGCGCCGCTACGTTGACTATCCGGACGCTTTTGCGGGCTGGAACTACGTATCGTCGATAGGCTCCTATATCTCGGCCTTCGCGGTGCTGATCTTCCTGTATGGCGTGGCGCAGGCGTTCATGCGCAAGGTGCCAGCGGGCAACAGCCCCTGGGGCGCAGGCGCGACGACGCTGGAATGGTCGCTCACATCGCCGCCGCCGTTCCACTCGTTCGAGGAACTGCCACGCATCAAGTGATCCTGACGGATTGGGCGGCTCGGTCGCCCAATCTCATTTTATTTCGACGACGATAGCGAGCATCAATGTCACAAACCGCCACTGAAGAGCGCGATCTCCCGGCCTCCGCCTATGGCGAGGCGGAACTCAGCGATTATTGGGCGTTGTTGAAGCCGCGCGTGATGTCGCTCGCCATCCTGACGGCGCTGGCTGGCATGGTGGTGGCGCCCGGGTCGATGCATCCAGTCATGGCGTTCTGCGCCGTGATCTTCATCGCCATGGGCGCGGGCGCATCGGGCGCTCTCAACATGTGGTACGACGCGGATATCGACGCGAAGATGGCCCGCACCGCGACGCGGCCCATTCCGCGCGGCAAAGTTCCGCCGGATGAGGCGCTGACGCTCGGCGCCGTGCTCGGCGTGAGTTCGGTAATCGGCCTTGGCGTCCTTGTAAACTGGCTCGCCGCTGGCCTGCTCGGCATGACCATCCTTTACTACGTCATCTTTTACACGGCCTATCTCAAGCGACGCACGCCGCAGAACATCGTGATCGGCGGCGCGGCTGGCGCTTTCCCGCCCATGATCGGCTGGGCGGCGGCGACTGGCTCGGTTTCGTGGGAGAGCGTGCTCCTCTTTCTGATCATCTTTGTATGGACCCCACCGCATTTCTGGGCGCTCGCGCTTCTGAGGGTGCGCGATTACGAGCGGGCTGGCGTGCCGATGTTGCCCGTGACCGCAGGCGCGGATGAAACCAGACGCCAGATCCTTATCTACAGCATTCTGATGGCGCCCATCGGCGTGTTGCCGACGTTCGTGGGCATGGGCGGATGGATATATCTCGCCGTGTCCGTCATCGGCGGCGCCGCCTTCCTTTACGGAGCAATCCGCGCCTATGTCGATCGCGCCGAGGATCAGCGCGCAATGCAGTCGCTGCGGCGGCTGTTCGTGATCTCGATCTTTTATCTGTTCGCCCTGTTTGGGGTTATTTTGGTGGAGCACGCTCTTGGCCTCGCCGGATCATAAAGACGGGCCGGTCGTCATGGAGTCGGCGGAAGCGGCGACCAAGCGTCGGCAACGGCTGCGCTCCATCGCGATTGCCGTCGCTCTCGGCGCGACCGTGCTGATGTTCTACGCCGTCACGATTATCCGGCTGGGCAGCGGCGTCACCCAGCGCCCGCTTTGAGGTTAAAATGAACGAGAATATCTCAACGCCACGCGTCAATAGCAGGAGCGACTATCGCATCGCCGCCCTGCTCGGACTGCTCGTGGTAGGAATGACCGGCCTTTCGTTCGCCGCCGTGCCGCTCTATCAGATGTTCTGCCAGATAACGGGCTACGGCGGGACGACGCAACGCGCAACTGCGGTCCCGACCACCTCGACCGATCGCGCCATCACAGTCCGTTTCGACTCCAATGTCGGACCCGGCCTGCCATGGGCGTTCCAGCCCGAGACGCGGGAAATCAAGCTGAACATCGGCGAAAACCGGCTCGGCTTTTTCCGCGTGCAGAACACCTCCGACAAAGCGACCACCGGCACAGCGACCTTCAACGTGACGCCAGAGGGCGCCGGGGCTTATTTCAGCAAGGTGGAATGCTTCTGCTTCCTGGAGCAGACACTGGAGCCGGGCCAATCAGCCGAGCTTCCTGTATCATTCTTCATCGATCCAGCGATACTTGACGACAAGGACGCAAGCAAAATTCAGGAGATCACGCTCTCCTACACATTCTTTCCAACGGCCAAAAGCGCGGCCGTTGCATCGACCCCATCTGAAGCGTCATCCGGGGCGGTGAAACAGCCACTTGATCTTTCCAAACAGGGCGGTTAGGCAGCGTTATGAACGTACAGGAACAGCGACAGGCTCAACAGGAGACGCCCAAAATGGCGCACGGCCATCAGAAATATCATGATTATCATCTGGTCAATCCGAGCCCATGGCCGTTTGTCGGATCGTTCTCAGCGTTCGTGATGATGCTTGGCGCTGTCGCCTGGATGAAGTCCGGCGATGGCGGCGTTTTCGGACTTCAGGGTCCGTGGGTGTTTATTGCCGGTTTCGCGGGCATCCTGATAACGATGTTTGGCTGGTGGCGCGACGTCGTGAACGAAGCGGAGCATGAGGGCCACCACACACCCGTCGTGCAGCTTCACTTGCGCTACGGCATGATCCTGTTCATCGCGTCGGAGGTCATGTTCTTCGTCGCGTGGTTCTGGGCCTATTTCGACGTCTCGCTGTTTCCGGCGGCGGTCGAAACGCTCCCCGGCACCGACACGGTCGTCGGCATGGTCGATCGCAACACCGTGACCGGCGGGCAATGGCCGCCAGTCCCGGCGGAAGGCAAGTTCGGCTCGACATTCGACCCCTGGCACCTGCCGCTGGTGAATACGCTTATCCTGCTCACCTCAGGCACAACGATCACATGGGCGCATCACGCGCTTCAACATGGCGACCGCAAGGGTCTCATCTGGGGGCTGGTACTGACCATCGCTCTCGGCATGCTGTTCACCAGCCTGCAGGTTTACGAGTATATGCACGCAGACTTCTCCTTTGCCGGGCACATCTATGGCTCGACTTTTTACATGGCGACTGGCTTCCACGGCTTCCATGTCGTGGTCGGCACGATCTTCCTGATGATCATTCTCGCGCGCGCCCTCATGGGCCACTTTACGCCGAAACATCACTTCGGTTTCGAGGCGGCGGCGTGGTACTGGCATTTTGTTGACGTGGTCTGGTTATTCCTGTTTGTCAGCATATATGTATGGGGCGCTGGCTCGCATGCCGGTCACTAACCCCTTTTAAAATCGCGAAACGATTGCGATGGGGCGGCATTTATGCCGCCCTTCTTGCATTTGCATCCATTTTGAACGGTTTTGGCTTTTAAGCGGCGCGCAAATCAGGTGTTATGAGTAAAGAAGGCTGTGCATAAATCATGAGACTTATTGGCGCTATGATGATGTCCGATAGCGTGACGGAACGCGAATTTCACCCCCCGGTGCCAGTCCTTTATACAGGTATGCGATGTCGTTGCCCACGATGCGGCCAAGGTCAACTGTTCAAGGGCTTCCTCGAACTTGAGGAATCCTGCGACGTTTGCGGTCTTGACTATAGCTGCGCGGATGCGGGCGACGGCCCTGCGGTATTCGTCATCCTCATTGCCGGATTTCTGGTCTGCGGCGGCGCGCTTATTACCGAAATTCTGTACTCGCCCCCCTACTGGCTGCAGGCGCTGATCTGGCTGCCATTAACGGTGATCGTCCCGCTTGCCCTGTTGCGGCCTTTCAAAGCCATCCTTGTCGCCCTGCAATATAAGAACAAGGCCGCCGAAGGCAAAATCTGTAAATAAGCGAGCATTACTTCATGAGTTTGCAAGCGATGCGTAAGCGGGGGCTTCTCTGGCCCGCGATCATGACGGCTCTGGCGCTGCCGATCCTTCTCGGGCTCGGCGTGTGGCAGATCCAGCGGCTGGAGTGGAAGAACGGCATCCTCGATCGCCTGCGCGAAACCATCGCGACGGTCTCGTCCGGAGAGATAAACCTGCCGGTTTCGGACGCAGACCGCGCGAAGCTCGTCGAATTCGATTTCACGCAAGTCGCTGGCGTTTTCGATCATGCGAAGGAAAAATACGTCTTCACATCGCGCGGCGGTCAGATCGGTTATCTCGTCTTCACGCCCATGACGCTTGCCGGATGCGCTGGCGAGCAGTGCGAGGTCTGGGTGAACCGTGGCTTCGTGCCGCAGGAGTTGCGCGAGGCGGGCGCGAGGTTGACCGGGCAGACAACCGGCGAGGTGAAAGTTCGCGGCATGGTGCGACGTCCGGAGGCGAACGTCTGGTTCACCCCCTCGCCCGACCTTCCCCGAAATATCTGGTTCGCCACGAGTTTTTTAACGACGTCCTATATCGAGGCGGATGCGACGCCCAACCCCGGCGGGTGGCCAAAGGGGCGGGATCCCAAGTCATTGTTCACATCGATACC
>JBGSLP010000110.1:0-6109 GCA_041740655.1 Alphaproteobacteria bacterium | reverse complement strand
ATAGCCAAAATCGCTGGGATCAGCAGCTGTAATACATGTCGAACTCGACAGGGTGCGGCATCATCCGGAAACGATCGGACTCTTCCGTTTTCAGCGCGATGAAGCTGTCGATGAAGTCGTCGGTGAAGACGCCGCCCTTTTTCAGGAATTCGCGGTCTTTATCGAGTTCTTCTAGCGCTTCGGAAAGCGATCCGGAAACGGTCGGAATGTTTTTCAATTCCTCTGGGGGCAGATCGTAGAGGTTCTTGTCGAGCGGATCGCCAGGATGGATGCGGTTCATGATGCCGTCCATGCCGGCCATCAGCATCGCCGAGAAAGCCAGATATGGGTTGGCGGCCGGATCGGGGAAACGGATTTCCACGCGCTTGGCTTTCGGCGATGTCACCACCGGGATACGGCACGACGCCGAGCGGTTACGGGCCGAGTACGCGCGAAGCACAGGCGCTTCATAGCCCGGCACCAGACGCTTGTAGGAGTTTGTGGTCGGGTTGGTGAACGCGTTCAGCGCCTTGGCGTGCTTGAGGACGCCGCCGATGTAGAACAGGCAGGTTTCCGACAGGTCGGCATAGAGGTTGCCGGCGAATACCGGCTCCAAGCCCTTCCAGATCGACTGGTGGACGTGCATGCCCGAACCGTTGTCGCCAAACACGGGCTTCGGCATGAACGTGGCGGTCTTGCCGTAGTTCTGCGCCACCTGATGCACGACGTACTTATAAATCTGCATGCGGTCGGCCATGATCGTCATCGGGCCGAACTTCACGCCGAGTTCATGTTGGGCGGATGCCACTTCGTGGTGATGCTTTTCGGTCTCGACGCCCATTTCCGCCATTACGGTGAGCATTTCCGAGCGCATGTCCTGGCAGCTGTCCATCGGCGGCACGGGGAAATAGCCGCCCTTGGTCCGCATGCGGTGGCCGAGGTTGCCCATCTCGTAGTCGGTGTCGCTGTTGGATGGCAGTTCGGAGCTGTCGAGCTTGAAGCCGCAGTTATACGGGTCCGACTTGAACTTCACGTCGTCGAAGATGAAAAACTCGGCTTCCGGTCCGAAGAACACTTTGTCGCCGACGCCGGTCGAGGCCATGTAGGCTTCGGCCTTGCGGGCGATGCCGCGCGGGTCGCGCTCGTAACGCTCGCCGGTGCCTGGCTCGAGAATGTCGCAGAAGAGAACCATCGTGGGCGCTGCGAAAAACGGGTCCATGTGGGCGGTGTCCGGGTCTGGCATGAGCACCATGTCGGACTCGTTGATGGCTTTCCAGCCGGCGATGGACGAGCCATCGAACATGATGCCGTCGGCGAACGCATCGGCGTCCATCAGCCCGGCTTCCATGGTCACGTGCTGCATCTTGCCGCGCGGATCGGTAAAGCGCAGATCAACGAATTTGACGTCCTGGTCTTTCAGTTTCGAGATAACTTCGCTTGCGTTCACCTGAGATACTCCCTCGTGCTTCTGACGTGCGTTAATACAATCAATATTTTGACTTTTTAGGCGGTCGTATGTTTTGAAAGAAGGAACTTGTGCGGAGACAATGCTGAGCCGGTTCGATTACACGGCGTCGGAGCCGGTTTCGCCCGTCCGGATGCGTATTGCGTTTTCGACATTGATAATGAAGATTTTTCCGTCGCCGATGCGTCCAGTCTTGGCAGCGTTCTGAATAGTTTCGATGGCTTTTTCCACCATTTCGTCACCCAAGACAATCTCAATTTTGACCTTGGGCAGAAAGTCTACGACGTATTCTGCGCCGCGATAGAGTTCAGTATGCCCTTTCTGGCGCCCAAATCCCTTCGCCTCGGTCACGGTAATGCCCTGCAGTCCGATTTCCTGCAGCGCCTCTTTCACTTCGTCCAGTTTGAACGGTTTTATGATTGCTTCGATCTTTTTCATTTTGATGATTGTCCTTCCGCAGGGCGGATCCCCTAAACCAGCCATCCACAAGCATATCGCGTGCCACTCACGGCGCGGCGCTCAAATTCGATGATTTCCTAGCTGCTTCTGTAACGCGCGCTGCAAAACGCACAAAGTTTAGGCGGAGTGGGCCTAAAAAATAGGCATACATGCAAAATAATTCTGAAGTTTATTGATGCACCATTTAAATTTTGATAATTTCACAATTATAATAATATGGGAGAAAACAATGACTAGGTGCGACAAACTTGTCGATACAGGGCGCCGCCAGTTTTTGCGGGGATCAGGAATAGCGGCTGCAGGGGTTGCCGCTGCCAGCCTGATGCCGCAGCAGGCAAAAGCCTCCCCCTCGCTTGCTCGCGTGGATTATCCCGCAAATCGTCTCGGCAACATTAGCGAACTCAAGCTCAACGAGCCTATGAATGTCGCTTACCCCGATGCGGATGCGCCCGGCGTGCTGCTCAAACTCGGTCAGCGTGTCGAGGGAGGGGCGGGACCGGATGGAGACATCGTCGGTTTCTCAACCATATGCCCGCACAAAGGCATTCCGCTCGGGTACAATCCGGACGACAGGACTTTCAACTGCCCAGGTCATTATTCCCGCTTCGACGTTGAAAAAGGGGGTCAGCAGGTGTGGGGGCAGGCGACGCAAAACCTCCCGCAATACGCATTACGCGTTGACGACAAGGGCGACATCTATGCCGAAGGGCTGGATGAACTGCTCTACGGTCGCCTTAGCAATGTTCTGGCGTAAGGGGAGAGAGAACCATGGCTTATAAGCGAAATATCGACCGCCTGCCTATCGTTCCAGCGGACGCCAGAAAACAGAATGTCACCTGCCATTACTGCATCGTCGGCTGCGGCTATCACGCCTATACATGGCCGGTGAACAAGCAGGGTGGAGCCGCCGCCGGCGATAATGCCTTTGGCGCGGATCTGACTAAACAGCAGCCAGCCGACACGAATGCCTGGTACTCACCATCGATGTACAACATCGTCAAGCAGGACGGCAAAGACGTTCATATCGTCATCAAACCCGACAAGGACTGCGTGGTGAATTCGGGCCTCGGCTCCATCCGGGGGGCCCGTATGGCGGAAATGAGCTATTCGCGCGCCCGGCAGACGCAGCAGCAACGCCTCACCGATCCGCTGGTCTGGCGGTACGGCTCGATGCAGCCAACCAGCTGGGACGACGCGCTGGATCTGGTCGCGCGCGTTACGGCTGCGATCATCAAGGACAAGGATTACGGCGAGGACGGGCTTTTCGTTTCTGCCTTCGACCATGGCGGCGCGGGCGGCGGCTATGAAAATACCTGGGGCACGGGCAAGCTCTACTTCACTGCGATGAAGATCAAGAACATCCGCATTCACAACCGCCCGGCTTACAACTCGGAGGTTCACTCATCCCGCGACATGGGCGTCGGCGAACTCAACAACTGCTACGAGGACGCGGAACTCGCCGACACGATTATCGCGTGCGGCACGAATGCGCTTGAAACGCAGACGAACTACTTCCTGAACCACTGGGTTCCAAACCTGCGCGGCGACTCTATCGAGAAAAAGAAGCAGCTTCTCCCGGACGAAAGCCACGCGGCGGGGCGCATCATTTTAGTCGATCCGCGCCGCACGGTCACAGTCAACGCCTGCGAGGCGGATGCGGGCAAAGAGAACGTGCTGCATCTGGCGATCAATTCCGGCACCGATCTGGTGCTGTACAACGCGTGGCTGACGTACATCGCGGAGAAAGGTTGGACCGACAAGGCATTCATCGGCGCTTCGACCAAGGATTTTGACAAGGCGCTAAAAGCGAACAAGGTCTCGATTGCCGATGCCGCGAAAATCACCGGCGTTAAAGCGGAGGACATTATCAAGGCGGCGGAATGGATAGCGCAGCCTAAGGACGGCAAACGCCGCCGGTCGATGTTCGCCTATGAAAAGGGTCTGATCTGGGGCAACGACAACTACCGCACCATTGCAGCCTTGGTGAATCTGGCGCTCGCCACCGGCAATATCGGTCGAGAGGGCGGCGGATGCGTGCGTATGGGCGGCCATCAGGAGGGCTATTCCCGGCCATCCGACGCCCATGTGGGCCGTCCGGCGGCGTATGTCGACGACCTTATCATCAAGGGCAAAGGCGGCGTGCATCACGTCTGGGCTTGCGACCATTACAAGACCACGCTGAACGCTTTCGAATTCAAACGCGTGTACAAAAAGCGCACCGACATGGTGAAGGACGCTATGAGCAACGCGCCCTATGGCGATCGTCCTGCAATGGTAGAGGCTATTGTGGACGCGATCAAAAAGGGCGGACTGTTTGCGGTCGATGTCGATATCGTGCCTACGATGATCGGCGAGGCGTGCCATGTCATCCTGCCTGCTGCGACGGCTGGCGAGATGAACCTCACATCCATGAACGGTGAGCGCCGTATGCGCCTGACCGAGCGGTATATGGACCCTCCCGGCGCCGCCATGCCGGACTGCATCATCGCCGCGCGCCTCGCCAACCACATGGAGAGGGTGCTCACAGAGATGGGCGACGCCAAATATGCCGCCCAGTTCAAAGGCTTTGACTGGAAGACGGAAGAAGACGCGTTCATGGACGGCTATCACGCCAATGAAAAGGGCGGCAAGTTCGTCACTTACGCGCGGCTGAAAGAGATGGGGACCAACGGCTTCCAAGAGCCTGCCCAAGACTTCAAGGACGGCAAGATCCTTGGCACCAAGCGGCTATTCGCTGATGGAAAGTTTAATTCCAAGGACGGGAAGGCGACTTTCAAGGAAACCGTTTGGCGCCGTCTGCAGGCGCCCGGCAAGGACGAGCAGAAAAAGAAGTTCAAGTTTCTCATCAACAATGGTCGGGCCAACCACGTCTGGCAGTCCGCTTATCTGGATGTGCAGAACGAACTCGTCATGGATCGTTTTCCCTACGCCTATATCGAGATGAATCCCGACGATATGGCTGCGCTGAAAGTCGGCGCAGGCGATCTTGTCGAGGTTCACAATGACGACGGCTCCACGCAAGCGATGGTCTACCCGACGCCGACCGCTCGCAAGGGCGAGACTTTCATGCTGTTCGGCTATCCGACCGGCGTGCAAGGAAACGTTATCAATGGCGAGGGTGTGAACGAGTTGGTCATACCAAACTACAAGCAGACCTGGGGTAACATTCGAAAAATATCAGACGCCCCGGAAAGCGTGAAGCACCTGACTTTCAAGTCACAGGAGTTCAAGCTTTAACGAGCAGTTCAAGCTTTAACGAGCGCCAGCACCGCCGGGCGAGCGTCGGCTCGCTCGATTTGGGCCGCACATAGTCACTCGGCGGATGGTCACACCGCCGAGTTTATTTTTGTCGTCTCCAATTTCCGCTACATTCTCCTGTAAATTCCTTTAAGCATACGGAAGCGTTTTTTTATCCACACAGGCATCCCCCGTGCTCGAACTCCTCACTGCGGAAGAAATGGGCCGCGCCGAACAATTGGCGATCGAAGGCGGCACCCCAAGTCTCACACTCATGGAAAACTCAGGCCGCGCGGTCGCGGAAGAGGTCGTGCGCCGTTATCCGCGGGGCAGCAAGGTCGTCGTGCTGTGCGGACCCGGCAACAATGGCGGGGATGGCTTCGTCGCGGCAAGGTTCCTGCGTGAGCGGGGTTATCAGGTGCGCCTCGCCCTTCTCGGCCGGACCGAGGATTTGACCAGGGACGCCAAGGAGATGGCGCGGCGCTGGGATGAAAGCATCGAGCCGATGTCGCTGCAGTGCGTTAACGGCGCGCAGATTATCGTCGATGCTATCTACGGGGCGGGCCTGCGGGACAATATCGAGGGCATACCCGCCCAAATGATCGCGGAAGTGACCGAGCGCGCCTTGCCGGTCGTCGCCATCGACGTGCCGACGGGCGTCGATGCGACGCGCGGCGATATCAAGGGCATGGCGTTCAAGGCGATCTCGACCGTCACCTTCTTCCGCCGCAAAACCGGCCATGTGATGCTGCCCGCCCGCCTCTACTGCGGCGATGTGCGCGCGGTCGACATCGGCATCCCCGCCTCGGTGCTCGCGGACATCGCTCCCCGCAATTACATCAACGATCCGGACCTCTGGCTGCGGTATTTCCCGCGCCTCAAGATCGACGGCCACAAATATGACCGCGGGCATGCCGCCATCGTTTCGGGTCCGATGGAGTCGACCGGCGCCGCGAGGCTGGCGGCGCG
>JBGSLP010000109.1:0-18422 GCA_041740655.1 Alphaproteobacteria bacterium | reverse complement strand
CCGCCGCTGTCTGGCGCGCTGGCGAAAGCCGCGAGCGGCGGTCTCGACACGACGCCGGTGGTGCTCGCCGCCAATCTGGCCCGGGCGCTGGAGGAACTCGGCGAAATGGGCTTCACGCGCATCGGGCTGGATTCCGAGGCGGACGGCTTTCTTGAGGCGCAGACTTTGGACGATCGGGTAGCGCTGGTGCTTGGCGCGGAGGATAAGGGTCTCCGGCGGCTGACGCGCGAAAATTGCGATGTGATCTGCGCGATCGAAACAGTCGGAGCGCTGCGCAGTCTGAACGTATCGAACGCGGCCGCCATCGCGCTGCACAAGGCGCGCCAGGCGCAAAAAAGCCGCGCCTGATGAGCGCGGCTCTACAGCATGCAGGTCGATGATCTCAGTAGTGCTTGTATTTGCAGACGCGTTTGCCGTGAACGCCGTATGCGACTTTCTTGATGATGTTGAACGGCCAGTGATGGATGCGGCATTTACGGCCGATTGCGTAATCGACAACCAGATATGCGCCGACAGCGACAGCGGTTGCGCCGCCGTCAGCTTTTGCCGTCTGGACTGGCGCGGCTGACAGAACTGCGGCGATGGCGAGGGCAGGCAACGTCATTTTGAGTGCGGTCATTGTATCTCTCCAAATGGATTGCGGGAGCTTTATACTCCATACTATTCTCTTACAAAATCCTGAAGATTATCCGCCCCCTAGCGAGATTGCTTAATATTCGGTGTTTCCGCCAGTTGCAATTTACGCGAGCGGAAACCGCCGTTTCCAGCCCCCGTTTTGCCTGCGGATCGAGATTTCGCGACAAAATTTCGTAAAACTGGCGTTCAAAGCCTGTGCAATGCCAACAAATTTCATGAAAAGTTAGCCATAATTTAACGTGTAATTGTTTTCATATGCAACTTATGGTAGTGTTTTCTTGTGGTTACGGCCACGCATTCGTTTTGAACCTGAGGAGGAATTTATGAAACGTTCGATCACTTTATGCGCAACTGCCGTTGCTTTCGCTCTTGCCGCTGCTGCGCCTGCGCACGCTGGCGATCCGCTTCTCAAACTCAAAATTAAGCCCGGTCAGTCGGTGCTAGGCCTGAACCTGGGCATTCTGAACATCCAGTCACAGGGCACGCAGACTGGCTCAACTTCGTCTTCAACCACGACGTCAAAAATCAATCTTGGGCCAATCCTGAAAAGCCAGTCGACCTCGACCTTTACTGGCTCGACGCAGAGCAGCCTCCTGAGCGGTCTGCTCGGCGGTTTCTGATCTCACTACCCTAATCAAGCCGCGTGCGCCGTCTGGACGTTGAGGCGAAATCCTGAGCGTTTACAGCCGGCCCCGCGGCGCCATTCGACTGCACGGCAGCCTTCACCGAAACCATGACCAGCGTTCGCTCCGCCTCCTGACCGTCGATGAGTTCGGCCTCGGTATGGTTGATCTCGAACGACAGAACCGCATTCTCGTTGAGAACGCGGCTCATCCCGGCGCCATAGCTGAAGGCGCTCGCCATGAAATCCGAGCCGAGATACGCAATTTTGAGATCGCGCGCCCATACATTCACGCTGTGGGCTGCATCCACGATCCAATCGAGCTTCACCTGTCCCTGCGATGCGATCGTCAACGGTGAGACGAGAAAGTTCGTATCCTGCGGCGTCTGGCTATACTCCGCCGAAAGCGTGACCTTGCCAAGCTTGTAGGCGGCCCCGGCTTGAAACAGCGTCCGGTCTACGTCGCGAAAGCCGCCCTCCCAAGTGCCCTGAAGCTGCGAGACCGCGCCGACCAGAGAGAGATCGCCCTTGCCGTAGCGCACAAACACCGAGGGCATGACCCGCTTGTTATCGCGTATGCGCCCAAATGCATCGGCTTCCTCATACTGGGTCGTCGAACCCTCCACCGCCATGCCCACCTCAAGCCACGGGGCGATCAGCCACGATGCTCCCGGCGAGACGGTTCCTCGGTTGTAACGCAGGGTCTCGAAAAACAGTCCGTTGCCTTCGCCGAGCGAGGACGTCCGCACTTCCGCCTCGATGAACGGCTTGAGGTCGCCTTTCGTGCCCGCAAGCCTTCCGCGCTGCAAGGCATCCTCGGCGCGCAGATCCTCGCTTTTGATCAGGTTGAATAGTGTGATGGCGCGGGCGGTAAAATCCGCCTCGCCTGCGTTCGCTATGACAAATGCCGCACGATAATTTTCATCGGATTCGATGGCGGCGTCTAGGTAATCGCGGATCCGCGCTTCCGCTAAGCCGCCGAACGCGTAGGTTTCACGCGCAGTCGCCCACGCTGCCGCGCCGCCAAGCTCGTAAAACCCGGACTCTTCGCCATCCGGAATGAGCAAAGGATTGCTGTTGTAGCCATAACCAGCCGTTGCGGTTACGGACGATTCATCCTGGGCGGATAAGGGCGAGGCGGCGCAAAGCCCTGCCAGCAGCGCGGCGACCCTAGATTTGAAGCGCATAACCGAATCACTCTTGCTATTTAAAGTTGCATTTTTAAATTAAAAGCAATTTTCGGTTTAGCAATCCTCGCGAAGGGCGTAAGTGCAGAATGATGATGATTGTTGCCAATCGGTCAGGCCGGATGCAAAAGGGCTAGTGTTTTGCGCCGGTTTGCCTTATCTGATGTGCAGCTTTTCGCTAGGCGCCGGCTTAGCTCAGTCGGTAGAGCGGCTGATTTGTAATCAGTAGGTCGCGGGTTCGATTCCTGCAGCCGGCACCAACTAAATCAATAACTTAACTGGCATTTCGAGAGATGGACATGACAGCGTGTCACGTCTGTGTCACGTTCTAGGCGTCGTCGAAGGCAGGCCGTTGTGACGCTGGAAGCCGCCCGCAATGTCATAAATTGCAGTCGTTACAGCGTCCTTATCCGCAAATTCGATAGTCGGAAGCGTCGGCATGGGCTTGGCGAGCTGCAGGCTTGCGTCTTCGACAGAGCGTTTAAACGCTGCGTAATTCTGCGCCGCGTCCAAGCTGCCCCCCGCTAGCCGAATGGCGTCGCTGATCTCGATAAGGAGTTCGGCGGCTGCCTGTTGCTGGATGGCGAAATCCGCAAAGCGCCTAGCTGTTGCCTGTGCGTTCGCGAGCACGGTTTCGGCGCTGTCACGGCGGGCAGCTTCCAACCGTGACACGGCTTCCCGCTCTTCGGCTTCCCGCTTCGCCAGTTCGGCCCGGATAGACTTCACGCGATCGCTCGCGCGCTTGGCGGCTTTGAAATTTTGCTGATTGCCAGCCCAGATTTTCTCACCAGCCTCGAAATAGGCGGGCGGGGGCAGGCCGTCATCGGCAGGGGCAAAGCCATTGGGGCTGCCGAGCGCCATCGCTTCCGCAATGTCGACAAGCGATCTTTCAAGCTCGCTTTCGAGCGCTTCGTCCGGTTGGTCTCGCCCCCCTTTTTAGCGCTGCCCGCGTGCTGATGCACGCGCACGCAGAGGTGTCGATCATCTGGACTTTGCCGTCGTAAGCCGCTGTAATCGCGTCCATAATCCTGTCCCAGACGCCAGCCTTCCGCCAGCGGTTGAACCGGTTGTAAACGGTCGTGCGCGGACCATAGCGATCCGGCAAGTCTGCCCAGGGCGCGCCACAGGGCAGCACCCAGAAGATCCCGTTCAGCACCCGCCAGTTGTATACGCGCGGCTTGTCGGGCAAGCATCGTCTGAATGACGGACCACTCGAAATCAGTCATGTCGCAACGGCTCATCGGCAGGCTCCTCCCCGCCGATGGTGAATCATATTCGCGACGGTGAGGGAATCCCCGTTAGCCGTTTATCGGTTTACGACCTAGTACGGAATTTAGAGCAACATAATAGAATACATTTCCACGGGTGATTACCTTTGTGAATCGTAAGTCACCTGATGGTGCAGCAAACTTAGCTAAATAAGTCTAATTAACTCCACATCGTCGAGGGTCGCCCGGTCACTCCAAAGATCATCAAGCTGCGGCGTGCGTGTGGAGGCATGATTGGCGATGCTCTGCGCCTTTTCCAGCGTGCCGCCGTTTTCGAGGTAGCTGGTGATGCCGGTGCCGCGAAAGGTGTGGTTAGTAACAGCTGTTTTAAGGCCCGAGGACTTAGCCCGGCGCTTGACCATGGCCCAGGCCTCCACGCGGTGCAAAAGCCGCTCGGTGACCTCGCGCTTGGGCGACATCGTGGGAAACAGCGGATGTTGTTTGTCACCGCGCAGACCGCTCGCGTCGAGATAGTCTCAATGTACTCCTCAGGCGTATGGTGGCAGGGCATTTCGTGGCGCTTGCCGCCCTTTTCGTGCAGGCGTACCCACATCCGGCCGCGCTCGGAATAAATGTCACCCACCGTCATGCCAACCACCGCGCCGACGCGGGCGAAGGTATAGGTCATCAAGCCGATGAGCGCCGATCGCGCTGGCCAATGAGGGTATCTGCATCAATAGAGTTTAGCAACTGCCCGGCTTCGCCACCGGCCAGCACCAGGGTTTTACCGCGCCAGCCGCTCTGCGCGGCCCGCGTACACTAGCCGCGGGTTATAAGAAATGACACCGCCGGTCACGAGCCAGTCAAAAGGGTTTAACAGCCGCCAGGCGTTGCTTGACCGAGGCGGGTTCCCGATAGGCCATACTTTCTACCTAAGCAGCGACAACCGAAGCCTCGATCTGTGCGAAATCCCCCTCACCATTCCCATCCAGCCAGGCAACACGGCGTCATCCATCAAAAATGCAGCGCGCTCGCACCTGCCCACAAAAATAATAACCGCCCGACAGAACTCCACCAGACGTTAGTTAACTTGAGACTTCACGGCGAGGTCGCCCCGAACAGAATACTTTAGTATTTCGTGCATGGAAACGAATTTGACATCGGTACTATGGCCTAAGTACATAGTAGTATATCTGTTTTTGTATGCGTCACCAAAAATCATAGCTGCAAGATAATCTGCCACTTTAGTCTCCAGCACTGAGTTGAGTAAGTGCCTATATCACTCGATACACCATTCAGTGCAACCGCATGTGTTTTGGCTCGACGTGCAAATCGAGTCACCACAGCAAGCGTAAAATCGCAGAGTTTGGGGCGGTGATGACAAGGCACCAGCTTTTTTGTCAGCAACGCCGAACCGCTTTGCGGCATCGGGATACTTTTTAAATAAAACGAGCATTTCATTGAAAAAATCTTCATGCCCAGAAGGGATTTCAACTTGCTTGGGCTGTGAAGGTTTTTCGTCTGCAGCAAATAGTTCATTCGCTGAACACACACCGAGAGCCAAAAAAAATAAAAGCGTTAGCCGCATAATATTCTCCTGAGTTCTGATTGCTTACCGCACTTAGCAAGTGTAAAATATAATTGGTTGCTGTACAATGATTGCGTGCCGTGTAATGAATTTGAAAAATAAATGGCGGATGAAGCGAGGGCTAATATTATGCGTATTGGTACCGTTCTCCTGTTTTTAACGTCGCTGATATCAACGAGTTTGGTGTTTGCGCAAAAGGCCAAGCAGCCTGAGATTACCGCTGAGTATCAGGCCTTCTTCGATGACCTTCATGCCGTAATGCAAAAGCACCCGAATGCGGCCAGTCGCTTTGCCATCGTTGACAAAAATAAACAGACATTAATCGCTCCGCCTTCGTCATCCAATAACCCGCGATGGCTATGCTGCGACCCTTTTGAGGACAAATATGACCCGCCCGCATGTCATGTAATCTGTCCAATGTGAGAGTTGTACCTGCCTGGCAATTCGAAGTGCTACTGGAGCGTGACCATCGCGGATTAGAATCCTTAAAAACTGACACGATTACGCGCGCAGCGACACATCTAGAAACACCACATTCTCGCCGAGCGCTTGGTCTGCATGTTAATCACCCCGGCGAGATCGAGAAGCGCGCGCAGAAATTCGGGTTCAGCGATCCGCAACAGCGCAGCCTGAAGGCACCAGGCAAGATAGCCCCAGAACAGCGCCGCGCTGGTTAATGTGGTGTCGGAACTTGCCGCAAATTGCGTGCAGTTCGTCGCGCGAGACGGCGGCGGGCGCTTGTCGAGCGGGGGAGCGTGATAGGTGTGGCGGGTTTGGCCGGTCGCTTGTCCGTGCGTGCGTAGGCTGCCAGAGTGCGGGACATGGCGGATATTTGCTCATAGGGTATACTCCTTTGTGAAGGTCGGATCGGGTTGATATGGCGTCCATTCGTTTGGACCTATGCGAACCTTAAAGAGGCGGCATGTGACGCGCGGGCCGTCGACGCCTGCCTCGACAATGAGCCGCGTGATTTGGGTTATTGGTTCAGCGTCGCGGATGGCGAGCGCGGCTTCCAGCGCTGCGATGCGGGCTTGCTGCGCTTTCATGATGGCAGCCGCTCCCCCTTCAGATCGATAGAGAAGGCGCGCCAGCTTCCATCGGCATTGCGGCGGCGGATGTGCCAGCCGACCTGGCGAAGCCGGTTGCAGGCGTCTGCGCTTCCCATGATTTGGGCCATCGTGAAATCACGCTCGCTCATGCTAGGTGCCCCTATTGATGGCATTGGCCGCGCGCTTGCGCCCGCCGCGCGAGCCTAGTGCGTGCGGCGTTGTCGCACCGATGCTGTCTTCGAGCGCGGCAAGCCGTGCATCCATCGCCATCGCCTCGTGCAGGGCCGCGACGCTTCGCAGGATGCGCTCGCAATGCCTGATCGTGTCGCTTTCGAGCGTGCTGCAGCGGGCCGCATCGTACAGGCGCTGAAACTCAGCCATGACGCCGGGCAGGTCGGTGATATCGGCAGAGCGCCGGGCGGGGTGCTGGTAAGGCAAAACTGCGGTCGCCATCTTATGCCGCCTCCCGCTTTACGCGCTGTGCGCCTTTCGGATGGAATTCAAATGCGACGGCAAATGCGTCCGTGCGCTGCTTTTCGAGCGGGTCGGCAGGGTTGTAACAGCTCCACACGTGCGCCCCCTCTTGCCAAGCAGCAAGCGGCGTTGGCCATGGGCAGGGGATGGTATCCGACCAAAAGATAGAGCCATCGGCGCGGTAAAGAACAATCGGCGAAGCGACGCTCTCGACTTCCATAGTGCAGGCGCAGTGAGCGGGGAGACGCGCTAGAAACTCCCGGGTTAAAATTTCACGAATGTACGACATGCAACGCAACCTTTCCACGCATCACGACTTCATCATTAGAATGCTTTTAAGAAGCATTTGCATTAAAGTCAAGCGTATAGGGGAGGTTGCGGGCGAAATAAATCTGGCGCGGAAAGCGTTCCGGGGTCGGTCAGGAAACTGCATGCGAAAGCATGTCAGTTCACAGTTTGTTCGTTCGCATAAGGGAGGTTATGCAAAATTCAGGGCAAAGAGAGTCAGCACGGCACCGCCTAAAAATAGAACTTCAGAGTAATAAGTAGCCAGCGGCAGGGTGCGCGTCTTGAAGCCGAGTTTATCGCATATTTTAGACACTAACAGATGAGTGAGAGGCGAGACCAATATTAATCCAACAAACACGATTAATAGCCAGAGGCCATAAATCTCAACAAAAAAAGAGTCGACGTAAGAGAATATTACAAGCCATAAAAACGCATACATCTTCTGGGGGGTGCTAAGTTTGTAATTGTCGCGGTGTAAGGCTCTAGTTACAATGAATAGCGTAGCCATCAAAACAACAATAACATGGGGATTGGGAGCAGGTAGGCCGACGAATGCAAGAAGGTCCAATATTTTACCTAGAGCAAAAATTATTGTGTTGTTGTAAAACTCAATTGCCTTCTCTAAAATTGGCGCAAGACCTATCTGATAATAGGTTGTTATAAGGCGAAATAGAGAAAGAGCCCCGAGGAAAATGCCCCCCACATGCAGCCAAAATGACATAACAATCTCGCAAACGACTCAGGCGTAATACTGGCAGTTTTGCTTAATGCAACCGGCTGCGCTGCAGGGATTTTTTATTTGCCCACATGATTGACGCTAAAGCGGCAGCAAGGTTGTATACAAGCCGGAGATGGCCGGAGATGCCCGGAGATGGAAAGCCCCCATCTCCGGGCCGCAACTCGTTGCAGGCTAATAACTTACAGACTTTCCCGGAGATGCCGGAGATGAAACCTACCCTAGAGAAATCTCAGAGAGCAATTATAGAGACTCATGACGTACGCACACTGCATCATAATTAGACGCACGCAGTAGTTATATATACGTGGACCGGGTTTCATCTCCGGCATCTCCGGGAAATTCCGCAACTCGTTGCCACACAAGCACTTACAGCCCGGAGATGGGTTCGGTTCATCTCCGGTGCATCTCCGGGGTTATTCCTTGGCAACGCGCCAATGAGTGACATTAGTCTCGCTTCGCTCTTCCGCCCTCACAAGCCGATAGCCATTCAGGCGCGTCTCGCGTTTGCGGCTCAGCCAGTGACCGAATAGAAGCGCGCTGATTTCCTTCCCCGGTTTTGCGATGGCTTCCACGGCGGCGCGTAAGTCGGGGCGCATGTGAGACGCTCCCGCAATCCACTTATCGCCCATGGCCTCGTGAGCCTCGTGCAGGAAGGTGCCTAGTTTTTCCGTATCAGGATCAGAGGCGCGGCGGCTCTGCATATGCGCAACGGGATCGACGTAGCCAAGCCAGAGCACGCACTGCCGCACAAGCGCATCCCATGCCTCGAATGAACCAAGCACGTCCGTTGTCGCGCGGGGCTTACCGGCTGCAATGAACGCCCGTAAGATGGTAAGCGCCGCCGCGATCATCTGCGGCTTTGTTTGGCAGGTAAGCTCGATCGGCTGAAACGGAAAGCTGCGCTTTTCCGGGCTTTCATCCTTTGGATCGATCCGCACGCCAATGACGCGCCGCCATGTGTCGCCCGCCAGCACGGCGTTATTGCCGGTCATGAGCACGAGCACATTGGACGGCAGGGTCACGTCCTCCGATGCCCCAAGCAAGCGATCCGTCCAGCCCGGCGACGTGAGCAACGCATCGAAAGCGGGAGATTTGACCGTCCCTGTAATGTTGTCGAAAAACAGGATCGGGCTCGCGCTGCGCAAGCTTGCCGTGATGCTCTTGCGCATTTCCTCATTGTCAGACGGCCATGTGCGCGGCATAGGGCTGTTGACGCCAGCGAGCACCGCCGCAACGCTTGCCGCCATTGTTTTACCGCTTGAGGCCGCCGCCGCCTCGAATAAAAACGCAGGCGACGTGCGCAGCGTGCGCCTCACAGTTGCAGTGAGCAAGCAAGCCAGCATCGCGGCTTTATCGACGTCCGTCTCATACGGAAACAAACTCACGGGGCGCATGAGCGCCTCACATGCGGCAAGCGCCTCATTCCAGCCGGGCGCGTCCGCAATGGCGGGATAATCGCCGTCCGGCTCATAAAGCAACCCGCTTTGCGCATCATAGCCCGGCAGGCTCAAAAGCCCGCCGTCCGGCCTCAGCGTCGGCGCGGTGATAATCGCCTCAAGCTTTCGAAACCTCGCATGCGCAGCACTGGCGAGAACCGTATCCATGAGGCGCAGGGGCGGGTCAAGCGCGGCCTGAAAGTCTTCCCCTGCCTTTGTCTGCCGCCATTTAAAGAACATGGCGTCTCGCGCCAGACACAGGCTCAAGCGGTGCTTGTCCAGCGGTTGAATGACGCCGCTTCCAGCGCTCACCAATTCGCCGCACCAGTAGATATCGGGCAAGCCTTGCAACACCTCATTGCAGGCTGTGACTTGCGCGACAAGTCCGCCGTCCGCGACCTCTATCTCAGCGCGAGCGCCCTCTTGCACGTGAAGTTTCGGCGGCCATTGAACCGTGCCATCGTGCGCACGATGCAGATGCACGATGGTGCCGAACGTCGCTTCGGAATTGCACTTGCCGAGGTCCCCGTCACGCCACTTTCTATCCGTTTCGCCGGGCGCATGATTTGACGCGGTGGCAGCCCAGTCATCGAAAATTTCGCGAGCGGCGTCCTCATGCTCTGTGCCCGCGTAGGTGCGATAGACCACGCCGCCGACCTTGAGCCATACTTCGCGATCTTCGGCGGGAATGGACGCGAGCAATGCCGCAAGGGTTTCAGGCGGGCATAACGGATAGTCGCCGCTCTTGGGTTTGAGCGGGGCATCTGGTGCGGCATTTTTCCGTTTGAACGGCACCACACTGCCGCCCCATTGCAGTCTCTCCGTGTCGATGCCGTGTCCGTCACCCGCTGGCGTCGGCTTGCCTTTTCGGCTCGTCCACTCAGTCGCCGCGAACTTGCCGCAGACCTTTATCAGCAGGTTCTCAATGTCATCTACGCGCGGCAGTTCAGCGGGCAGATACGATAGCAGCGTCGCCGATCCGAGCCACGTATACGGCTTGCCAGTGCCTGGGTGAATGGTCGGCGGTAAAACCGTTTGCTGCCCTTGCGATAGCAATTCGATTTTGCCGCCATTCGTCAGCTTGAGGATTTCCTTGCGGGGAACGTCTGCGAGGCAAAACACCGTCACACCGCGTCGCCCGTGCTTCATCGGAAAGCGGTCTGGCGGGCATTCGCGCCTCACGGCTGCGAGAATGTCCGGTTCGTTTGTGTCTATATCGATTGCGATAAACCGATAGCCCGGGGTGACTTCAGCTCCAAGCAAGACGCCGACGCCGTAATCGTCCGGCCACGCTTTATGCTCTTTTGGCGTTGTCCAACCCGGTTCACGGCATGCCTGCGTCCCGGGCTGAATAGTGACAACGCTATAGCCGAACACTTGCATGGCCATAGCTGTATCGGCGCTTGACAGGGGCGTATGGGGTACTATATTACCTACTTGAGACGTCATTTGTGGGTGCCTTTCCCTTGGTTGACTGGCGTCTCGCTTTCATCGTTGATACGTCCTTTGGCAAACTCGCCCGGCGCTGCTGCAAGATGCGCCGGGTTTTTCTCGTCTTTGGGTGACAGGTTCATGACACGCCAGCCTTTCTGGCGCGTTTGCCGTTGGCAGGCTTAGACTTAGCAGCCGTTACATCCTGATTGTGACTTAATGTGTCCGGTTTCTGGCGCGGTCGCGCGATCGTCCGCGTTTGCGCTTCGAGATAGGCTTCGAGGTCGCGGGGTCGGTAGCAGACACGTCCGCCGAACATGATGAATGCGGGGCCGTCGCCTTTGCATCGCTGGTGCGCGAGCAGGGAGTAAGACACGCCAAGGGCTGCCGCCGCTTCGCGCGCTGAATAGAGTAGCTTCGTCATAGTCGCGGTCTTTCTGCCCGCAGCTATAGCGGGCGGTTAAATGCTCATTCGTTTTTCCCTTTGTTCAGTCTTCAGGCCGCGCAGCCGAAACTGCACGCGCTAGAATTGATGCAAGGCGTTGCAGATGTCAACAGGCTTGTGAAAGAATTTTTTTGCGCCTCGGCAGTAGAGCCGTTTAAACGCTCTGAGTATTGAGTAAGTAACGTTTAAACGCTCTCGACGTGCGAGGGGCGGCTATAGTACGGACTGGAAAAGATGCTTTGCCCATAGATCAAACGCGGCGCGACGTTCGTCCAGATAAGCATAGTGGTCGTAAACAACGCCCATTTCGGGCCGCGCCGACGCGTGATTGACGCAGGCGTGTTTAATGTGCGGGGCAACGCCAAGCTTCGCCATGCCTGTCACAAGCGTGCGTCGCAGGTCGTGCGGCGTCCAGTATGACGGATCATGTCTGTCGCGATAAATGCCAGTGAGCTTGTTAAGTCGCGTCATGGCCTTGCCGACGCCGCTCACGGGTGTTTTGCCGGTTGTCGTAAAAATATACCCGTCGACCTTTCTCTGCGGCAGCGCGGCGATAACGTCCAGCATGGCTTCGTTCAAAGGCACGATATGCGCGAGCTTGTTCTTCGATCGTGCGGCGGGCAGGTTCCATTGCGGCGCGAGCAAATCCAGTTCCGACCATGACATGCCGAAAACCTCTTCGCGCCGCGCGCCGGTCAACATCAAAAGCCGGATGCCGGAGCCGAATGGATAGCCGAGCTTTTCGCACGCGTGCCAGATCAGCCGTAACTCATAGTCGGACAGAACGCGATCGCGATGCGCCGACGCCTTGGTTTTGCGGACGGTCGCGAGCGGGGAGGCGTCGAGCTTGCCTTCGTCGCCGCACCACTTGAAGAACGCGCCAAGGTGCGCTTGTGCGCAGCGGGCCGTTTGCGCCCGTTTGCTTTTTTCGAGTGAGCGGAAGATGGGGCGCAGATCATCCGGCGCGATCGCCTTGATGTCGGTTGCGCCAATGTGCGGCATCACGTGAAGCTGGATGCGCCGGTCAATGTCTGCAGCCGTCCGATGGCGCGCCAGCCCGTGCGTTTCGTCAGAGACGTAATCGCACCATAAAGCGCGAAAGGTGTTGGCGGCTGACAAGGCGCGGCCTTGTATCAGGCCTTGCAGCGGCTTTTCTCGCTTCGCCAATCGCCCGCGTGCAATATCCCGCGCTTCGAGGGCAGTGCGAAGCGTTGCGGCGGGCAGGGCGGCGCGGCGACGCGTGCCGTCTTTCTCTGTGGCCTGCAGGTAAAACGAGACCTTGCCGCGCGGCGTGGCGCGGACGCCGAAACCGTTATCCCAGAGCCAGAGCGGCTTGGCTGTTTTGACCGCATCGCGAGTGAGCGTCTTTAGCTTCGCTTCGGTGATTTCAGCCATCAGTATGTCCCCGTGTCACGTTCGTGTAACGCGGAAGCTAGCATGTCACGGTGTTACGGTACAGACGTTACTTGCATAATCGGGCATAACTAGCTGAAAAATAACACCCCGGTGCAATGGTCTGCATCGGGGTGTATCGTATACCAGTTCATTTGTAATCAGTAGGTCGCGGGTTCGATTCCTGCAGCCGGCACCACCTTTATCCATTGCTAAAATATCTTTTAAATATTCACACCTAGCAAGCGATTAGAGATCAATAAGATGTCTAATTATAGTATAATTGCTGAGGCCCTAATATTTGACCCTGCCAAAAAGGATCACATTAAATACACATATGATCGTAATAGCTTTAATAAATTAATGGAAATGATTAGGGCAGACCAAAATCTTAAAAATAAAATCATTGAACACTATTGCAAAAAACAGAATTTGATAATGAACGGGGCGACGAGCTCAACTGGAGTACATCCAGCTTTTATGGATATATCAGCATTAATTCTAGAGTTTGATCAATCTATTAAAAATGCGCTTCTTGCGGACATAATCTATCATGTGGAGTGGGTATTGATTAGTGAGGCAAATGATTAGAGTATTAAGTTAGCAAGGTGCTGCTGGCTGACATTGTGAAATATGCCGTCCGTGATGTCGTTGATGCTACCACGACTCCATTCATCAAGATTTACGGCACGGGCGCGTTCCTGAGGTGGTCGGCGATTTTCCGGCGGTCTTCGAGCTTCAGATCTTTTGCTGCGGCAATCAGGAGCTGGCTAAGACTCTCGAAGTTTGCCTCGCGCAGGACGGTGACCTTGTCCAGGATTTGCCTTACGGCTTGCTCGTCAAATGCTGGGTCGGACATCGCGTCGCTCAGTTGATTTTTAATGCTCTTCAGCTCAGACATCGTCTCAGCCATGCGCACCTCTACTGCCGCGAGGCGGGGTTGCAACGCGATCGCCGTTTCGGGCGGGAGGATGCTAAGAAGTTCCCGGTTTCGCTCTAGCACATATTTTTCTGGTGTCATGATCGGCAGAGCGTGGCCCAGAAAGAAGCCGAGGAAGAGCACATTCAGCGCGAGCGAAACACTCATCACAATTTTTGCAAGCTTTGTCATAACACGCTCTTCTGTAGGGAGAACAAGGCGCTGAATAGCGTCTCGGCAGACTGGTTTCCGACTGCCTCGTTCCAGACGTAGCCGAGAATCACGCCAGCGAGAACAATCACGCTCAAGGACATAGCGGGGCGGGGCGGCGCAATTTCCAGCAATAACCTCGCTAACGCCGCAAAGAAGCCAATCGGATGATGTTCGGGCTGCAGGGAAAAGGCTGCGGACGAAGCGATGATGCGCGCGCAAAAATTTGCCGAGTGCGGTTCCACGGTGATGGCGGACAAACGCTGCTCGAATTCAACTTCGCGGGCCATTAACGCCTGCATATGCGGGGAGCGACGGAGCGACAGGCGCGCGCGAATGCGAAAATGCCAGGGCCATCGTTCCAGATTGACGCCATGCACGCCGAGCAGAAACTGAAAATCGTCGACGCTCATCATTTCCTCCTGCGTCTTCTAAGCTGATCCGCTCGTATGTCCTCGATCTTGAGCATAATCTTGATGCCACTTTTGGCCCGCATAATCAGCGATTGCAGCGCCTTTACATGAAGGCCCATTATTTTCGCCGCCTCGTCATTGCTGAGTTCCTGATAGAAGCACAGCGTCAGGGCCAGTTGTTGCTGCTCCGGCAAGCGCTTTACGGCCTCATTGATGAGGTTTTGCCGGGCGGCGTTTTCGAGCGCATCATCAGGGTGCTCGCTGACATCGGACACGGCGAATGCGGCTTCGAGCGGCTCCAGTCGGGCGCGCCGTTTTCGCCTAAAGTCAAGCGCGGCGTTGACCACGATGCGGTGAAACCACGTGGTGAACTTCGCGCCCTTGGACGGGTCCCATATACCCGGTTGCCGCCAGAGCTTCAGAAACGCGTCCTGAACGACGTCCTCGGCGTCTTCGCGGCTGTGAACCAGATGATACGCCGTCGCATAAAAACGCGGCGCGTGTCGGTTTACCAGCGTTGCAAATGCGGCGTGGCTTCCACTCGCCAGGAGTGTAAGGAGAGATTCGTCGCTCTCAGCGTTAAGTGTGGGCGCCACGCCGCCTTCTCCGGGGAGGGAGACCCTGTTATTCGAATTCGGGTGTTTTCAGCAACGGACACGGCGCCATTCGCTCGCCGATTTCCCGCCTCTTGATGGTTCCATCGCGGTTCGTATCCATTTGCTCGAACATCCGGTCATGGAAAGCCGTTGCTTCGGTGCGGGCGATGTCGCCATCGCCATTCGCGTCGACCGCAGTCATGAGCATCTCGGGGTGCGGCATCAGGCCCGGCACGCGGAGCGTCGGGCATGATTTCGCACTGGCCGCCGAGACGCCTCCAAGGCTGATCAAGATGGTGGCGGCGAGAGCGAGTTTGCTTTGCAATCGTGGATGCAATGTAAATCTCCAGAGCTTCTATTCAGTGAAGCCAGCGCTGTCTTCACAGCACTATACGGAGAGGCGGGGCAAAACTCTTCGCAGAAAGATTTCTGCGGATGGAATGTCAGCGTGACAGGTTCAGTGCGCTGTCTCCATGCCCGCCAGCGTGAGATCGCGGCTAGCGGAGGATCGGTCCCCGGCATCGGCCTTGTTCATGTCGAGAATGGCGTCGGACAAGTCCGCATGCGCTACCTCGAGCTTTGCCTCGAGGTTTGTAATCGAGGAGGCGAGGTTATCCCTGCGGCGGACGGCGGACTTAGCGAAGGTCGGGTAGGCGAAGTGATTTATGTCGCGGATGCCAGAGCGCTTTTCCTCCGCCTCGATCTGCCGGTTGAGATCGTCGACCATCCGGCGGAAATCCGCGATCATCGTTTCCAGATCGGCAACCGTCTGCCGCTTTTTATTCAACTCGAAACGACGAAGCCGGATATTTGTGTCTTTCGCTCGCATGATACGCCCCTCAACTCAACTCAACACCACACGGCTCCGCTTGCGGTAAAGCTCAGCCATAGGTTCATGTTTACATGTTAAGAATTAATCGAGTGTAAATCGCGTGCGTGACACGTGCGCAACAGTTTTCAAAGCATCATTTTGTGGAGGGCTGACCAGCCTATGGAGGGGCTAAAAATTCTGTTAGTTCTAGAGTCAAGCTGATTCGACGCTCCGCCCAAACCACCCACAAATATCTATGGCGGATTTAAGATGGTAGCTGTCCAGCCGGATATGTCGCCATTGCCGGTTGGTGTGTGAGTCTCGTGTAAGCGGTTCCCAGTTCTTTCCCCCCAGCGCCGCGCATCCGGCGCAATTTTGGTGACTGTAGCCGGTTCAGTTTTTATGTCTGCGTTAACGATTTGAATGGTTCGTTTAGCTATTGGTTAACCAGTTTGATTTAGGCTCTCGTTGTTATTTGTAACGTTTCCGGCGTCTAGACGCACCGATCCAGACGCACCCATTCTCTGCGCGAGAGAAAACATTACAGTTGAGGGGAATAGGATGAGAGTCCTCCTGATCGAAGACGACAGCGCCACCGCGCAAAGCATAGAGCTGATGCTGCTCTCAGAGGGTTTCAACGTCTTCGCCACGGATATGGGCGAGGAGGGCGTCGACCTCGGCAAAATCTACGATTACGACATTATCCTGCTCGATCTGGGCCTGCCTGACATCAGCGGATATGAAGTTCTGCGTCAGTTGCGCGTGAACAAGATCAAGACGCCGATCCTCATCCTTTCGGGCATGGGCGGCATCGACGACAAGGTGCGCGGCCTTGGCTTCGGCGCCGACGATTACATGACCAAGCCGTTCCACAAGGACGAACTGGTGGCGCGCATACACGCCATCGTGCGCCGGTCGAAAGGGCATGCGCAATCGGTCATTCACACAGGCGGTCTGACGGTCAATCTGGATACGAAAACGGTCGATGTCGAGGGCGAGCGCGTCCATCTCACCGGCAAGGAATATCAGATGATCGAGCTGCTTTCGCTCCGGAAGGGCACGACGCTGACTAAGGAGATGTTCCTCAACCATCTCTATGGCGGTATCGACGAGCCTGAACTCAAGATCATCGACGTGTTCATCTGCAAGCTGCGCAAGAAGGTTGCTCTCGCGACGGGCGGCGAGAACTATATCGAGACCGTATGGGGACGCGGCTACGTGCTTCGCGACCCGCGCGATCCCCGCGAGGCAGCGTAAGCGGGGCTTTCGCCTCGCTTAAACCGGGCTGCAATCAAAGACGGCGTCAGCGCCGTCCTTGCTCACGCTGAGACTGGAGCCAAGCGCATTCGCAAGCCGCCCGGCGTAATAGGGCAGGACATTGCGCGGATCGACCTCGTTCGCCGCCTTGCCGCTCAACAATGCCTCAAAATTTTCCGGTATACGAGCCGTCTTGCCCTTGCAGCGGATTTGAAACGACGGCGCGACCGCGCTTTTGCGGACGGTCACTGCGACATCCCCGCCGCCGGGCGTCGCCTGCATGGAAATGCACAGAGATATGAGAAGCAGCCGAACATAGTCTTTCGGAAGCGCGCCTTCCGGTTTCGCCCATTTCAGCCGATGCTTGCCTTCCTCGACAAAATGCCGGGCGATTTTTTCAGCATGGCCAAGCTCGATTTCCCCGCCAAGCCCGGACGACGAGCCAAACGCCAGACGCGCGAATTCGAGCCGAAGCGCTGCGATGCGCGCGCTGTTCTGGATGATCTCGAACGCATACGCCCTGGTGTCGTCGTCATCGTCATCTTCGAGCAGTTCGAGCCCGTTGTTGATGGCGCCGACCGGTCCGACCAGATCGTGGCACAGCTTGCTTGACATGAACGCGGATATGTTGAGTTCGTCCATGGTAAGTTCTTGCGGCATCTCAATCCCTCAATTCATTCTTCTGTCTCAGTACAGGTCATTCGCGCCGTCTGCCACTCCAGAAAAGCCTGCGTGGCAAACCATTGTTAAAACGGGTAAATTCCCGGTTAAATTGTGGAGAACCGCCGAGCTTGCGGTCGGTTGCGCCGAATCGGCGGCCATTTCAGCCATGTCGCTTGCATAGAGCAACGCAAATAAGGCAGTTTCGGCGCGGGCACGGAGGACTATCTATGACGGACGGCGGGTATATCTATGACAGGTCATTTGCTGCGGAGCTGACCGAGACGGCTTATCGCGCCGGTGAGGCCGCCATGGCGATTTACGAGACCGATTTTGAGGTTTTCACCAAAGAGGACAAATCGCCGGTCACCGCTGCGGATGTGATGGCGGAGGCGATCATTCTGGAGGATTTGGCCGAGCTCGCCCCGTCAATCCCCGTGATCGCCGAGGAGAAATCCGCAGACGGCAATATCCCCGAAACCGGCGCGCTGTTTTTCCTTGTCGATCCGCTGGACGGCACCAAGGAGTTTCTGAACAAGCGCGGGGATTTCACGGTCAATATCGCGCTGATCGAGCACGGCAAGCCGATATTCGGCCTCGTTTACGCTCCAGCGCTGGGACAGCTTTACGTCACGCTTGCGCCGAACGAGGCGGTCTCATCCGGAATACAGCGGGGGACCACGCCGGCCCTGGACTCTCTAGCGCTAAAACCGCTTGCAACGCGGCCGGTCGGCGCAACGGCGCTGACAGGCGTCGCGAGCCGCTCGCATATGACGCCGGAGACGCAGGCTTTCCTTGAAGCCCATGATGTGCAGGCAACCAAAAATGTCGGCTCGTCGCTGAAATTCTGCATCGTCGCGGCTGGCGAGGCCGATGTTTATCCCCGCTTCGGTCCGACCAAGGAGTGGGATACGGCTGCAGGTCATGCGGTTGTCAATGCGGCGGGCGGATGCGTGCTGCTGCCGTCCGGCGAGCCTTTGGCTTATGGCAAGCGCGTGGTAAACTACCTCAATCCAAACTTCATCGTATGGGGGCGAGCGCCCCTGAAGTAAGTATGCGCC
>JBGSLP010000108.1:0-1930 GCA_041740655.1 Alphaproteobacteria bacterium | reverse complement strand
AACAGCATAAAATTCACTGCGCCCGGCGGGCAGGTGCGCCTGAAGATCGCGCTGGATAGAGCGGGCGCGCTCATTATCACCATCAGTGATACGGGCGGCGCTTCAGAGGCCTCCTCGATCCGCGTTGGCGGCGCCGTCGTTACGACCAGCGCCGGCATTGGCCTCGCCATGGTGAAATGCCTGCTCAAGGATGTGGGCGGGCGCCTGCACCGCCGAAAACGCCCTGGCGGAGGCGTTGCAATGAAGCTGATCTTCCCAGCCAGCGCACTGGCGACGCCGGGCTGAAGTCAGCGTTGCGTAAAAATTCCGTAACGAAGCTACCAAAACTTTACGCGTTTGGCCCGACTCGATATGGCACCATTACGCTTACTGCGCGTTATTAGACGCTGTCATCACTCAAAGCGAGATCAGGTATGTACGACATCATTTACATCTTACTGGGCCTTGGCTCCTTTGCGCTTTTGTTTCTTGCGATTAAAGCCTGCGAACGCGCTTAACGGAGAGCTTCCATGGAATTCGATTACATCTTGGGGTGCGCCGTCGCAGGTTTGCTGCTGATTTACCTGCTTTACGTCCTTCTCCACCCCGAAAAATTCTAAGAGGCCAGTTCAATGTGGAGCGATATCATACAGATCGCGGTGTTCTGCTTGCTGGTTGTGGCGTTAACGCCGCTGATCGGCGGCTACATGTATCGGGTATATCAAGGGCAGCGCACGATGCTGTCGCCGGTCATGCTACCGATTGAAAATCTGATTTACAACGTGACGGGGGTCAATCGAACCGGCGGCCAACATTGGACGCGTTATGCGGCTTGCGTGCTTGCATTTAGCGCAGCGAGCTTTCTGCTGCTCTATGCCGTGTTGCGGCTTCAGCATCTGCTGCCGCTCAACCCGACGAACATGCCGCCGTTGTCATCGCATCTGGCGTTTAACGTCGCGGTGAGCTTTCTCACCAACACGAACTGGCAGTCCTATGGCGGCGAGACCACGATGTCTCACTTCAGCCAGATGGTCGGCCTCACGGTGCAGAACTTCCTGAGCGCGGGCGCCGGGATGGCTGTGGCGATCGCCGTTATTCGCGGATTTGTTGGTACGCAGGTCAAAACGCTGGGCAATTTCTACGTCGATCTGACCCGCTCGGTGCTCTACATCCTGCTTCCCATCAGCATCCTCACCGCGCTGTTTCTCGTCTATCAGGGCGTGCCGCAGAACTTCAGCGGCCCTGTCGCAGTGAAGACGCTGGAGGGCGCCGATCAGGTCATCGCTCAGGGGCCAGTCGCCTCGCAGCTTGCGATCAAGCAGCTTGGCACCAATGGCGGCGGCTTTTTCAACGCCAACTCCGCGCACCCCTATGAAAACCCGAATCCGGTCTCCAATCTCCTCCACCTGCTAACGATGCTGCTGATACCGGCAGGCCTGTTTTACACCTTCGGCAAGATGGCGAACGACCTGCGGCAGGGGTGGACGCTGCACTTCGCCATGGGCGCGATCTTCATACTCGCGGTTGGGCTCGTCTATTGGGCCGAAATGAACGGAAATCCGCTGTTCGCCTCGCTGCCGGTTGACCAGACCAATGGCAATATGGAGGGCAAGGAAGTTCGCTTCGGCGTCGGTAATTCGGCTCTCTGGGCGGTCGCAACCACGGCCACGTCCAACGGCTCCGTGAACTCCATGCATGACAGCTTCACCCCGCTTGGAGGCATGATCCCCATGCTCCTCATCCAGCTCGGCGAGATCGTGTTCGGCGGCGCAGGGTCCGGTCTCTATGGCATGCTGCTGTTCGTAATCCTGACCGTTTTCATCGCCGGTCTGATGGTGGGGCGCACACCGGAATATCTCGGCAAAAAAATCGAGGCGAAGGAAATCAAGCTCTCGATGGTCGCGTTGCTGCCGGTGTCGATAGGCGTGCTTTGCGTCACCGCGTTTGTCGT
>JBGSLP010000107.1:0-3565 GCA_041740655.1 Alphaproteobacteria bacterium | reverse complement strand
GAAAAGCGCGAGGTCTTTCTCCCGCACATTCGCCCGCATGAAGGTTTTGAACGGCTGCGTGATGCGCGTATAGGCCTCCCCCTCGTCGATTTTCCGCTCCATGTACGGCTTCAGCCCGGACTGCCATGCCGCATCGAAGGTTGGCGCCATGACGAACGAGGTCATGAACAGCGCAAGGCTGATCAGAATGAGGTTTGCGGGCGTCGTCTGCAGGCCAAGCCCTGTCCGCAGGAATGACAGGGCGATGACGAAGCGCGTGAAGCATGTGACCATCATCAGCAGGCCCGGCGCAACCGAAAGCACGGTGATGATGACGATGAGCTGGATGGCGCGCCCGGTCGCCGTCGCGTCGCCCGGCGGCACGAGAGCGTCAAGGTTGAGGCCGCCGATTGTTCCTTGCGCCATCGCAGCAGATGGCGCGAGCACTGCAATCGACGCGAGGCAAGCGAAAGCCGGATATCTCATTCGATTGCAAATGTCCTGATCACGAGTTCACGGATTTTCTGGTCGCTACGCTGGCGCACGCGGTCGTTCAGGTCGTCGCGCAAAAACAGGAAGCCGCTGCCGCCCTCGATCTGCGCCAGCGACACCGTTTTCAGGAACGCGAGGATATCCTCGGCAACCTTGGCGGCAAGCAGGGGCGCGTCGGATGGGCGGCCCTCGACAAGGATAGACGCCTCGAGTCGAATCCAGGTTCGCTCAGCGCTTGTCAGGCTGACGACGATGGGCGAGAGCGGCACCAACGTTGCGCTGTCGGATCGGCTCTGGCGCGGCGACCGGGAAGCGGGCGCCTCGATACCCTCCGGCCGCTCGGCTCTGCCGATATCCGCGATTTCGGGGCCGATCAGCAGTCCGGCCCCAGCCGCGAGCGCAG
The DNA here is from genome assembly GCA_041740655.1 of Alphaproteobacteria bacterium. Lineage (GTDB taxonomy): Bacteria > Pseudomonadota > Alphaproteobacteria > Rhizobiales > Rhodomicrobiaceae > JAWXCE01. The sequence continues at coordinate 2,691 of JBGSLP010000107.1, read as the reverse complement.
TGACCAGCGCCATAGCGATCACGCTCCCAAGTATGGATGACTTTTTAGGCGCGCCTGACGCCGTCCGAGGGGCAACTGTCTTCGCCATGGCGCCATCCAGCCTTAAAACGGAATGACCTGATCGAGGATTTGCTGGCCGTATGCGGGCTGCTGCACCTCGATGGTGCGCCCGCGCCCACCGTACGAAATGCGCGCCTCCGCGATTTTCTCATACGAGACGGTATTCTCGGTGGAGATGTCGCGTGGCCGCACGACGCCCGCCACGGTCAGCACGCGCACGTCGTAATTCACTCGCACCTCCTGCGTGCCGCTGATCATCAGATTGCCGTTCGGCAGCACATCGGTGACGACGGCGGCAACCAGCAGGTTGATGCTCTCCGACCGGCTGACGCCGCCCTGCGACTTCGTCTCGGTTTTCGAGTCGACGGTGGTGTCCAGCGATCCGTCGCCGGACGCCGTTACCCGTGGCGCGACGCCCGCGATGTTCAGCCCGTAATTCAGACCAAGGCTCAGATCTTTCTTAGCGTCGCGGGAGCGGTTGGACGAGTTGTCGAGCGACGCCTTGTCCTTGATGATGATCTTCACCGTCACGACGTCGCCGACGCGGGTTGCGCGCGGATCGCGGAAAAGGTCCGAGCTTGCGTCCTGCCATAGCGAGTTGCCGCCGCGATAGACGGGGCGATGAGTTGGCTCGCTTGCGATGGGGACGCTGGGCGGGTGCAGCCCTGCGCCAACCGGCGTCATGTGCGGCTCGCGGCCAATATCGCGCACATCGACCGCGCATCCGCCAAGGGTTGCAGCGACTATCACAATAACGCCGCGCATGATCATGATCGTCCCTCGCTCGACTCCGGAGCTTTGCTCTCCGGCGGGGATAGCGGCGTTTTCTGGCGTGGGGCTGTCCGCGCGGCGCCGGCGATGGTGACCGACAAGCGCGCGGCTTTCACGCTCGGCATTTCATTCATGATCGCGCTCGATTTGCGCACGCCGAGCTTGGTGAGAATGGCGGCGGCGACCTCCTCCTCCATCGCGGCGAGTTGCGAGGCGGCGGCGTCCGGTTTCATCTGGGCGTAAATGCCGACGAGACTTTCCTGAGCCTTGGCGGCGAACTCGTCGCGGCGCGCTAGCCATTTCTGATATTCCGCCATTTTGGCGTCGAGCTGCTGGGTGCGCTTTTCCAGCTCGGCTTCGAGCGCGGCGATTACGCCCTTCTGCCATTCAAGGCGGGCGTCTGCAGCGGCGGATGCAATGTTCCGGCAATAGCTCTCGGCAACAGTGCGGGCGGCTTGCGGCTTATCCTCGGCCTCCTGCGCCAGCGCTGACGGTGCAGCAAGCGACAGTGAAATCGCGATGACCGCTTTCATCATTGCACCACAAGCTCCGCCTGCAGCGCGCCTGCCGATTTGATCGCCTGCAGGATCGCGATGATGCCTTGCGGCTTGACGCCCATCCGGTTGAGGCCATTCACGAGCGTGTACAGATCGGTCCCGCGCATGATGGCGAGCGCGCCGCCCTCCTGCTGCGCCGACACCTCTGTTTGCGGCGTGACGACCGTTTCGCCCTCGGAGAACGGCGCGGGTTGCGACGCCTGCGGGCTCTCCGTAACCCGAACGGTGAGGCTGCCATGGGAGACGGCGACCGTCGAAATCCGGACGTCGCGCCCGATCACGACGGTGCCGGTGCGCTCGTCGATAACCACGCGCGCGGGCGTATCGGCCCTGACCATGAGCTCGCCAATTTCGGCAATGAAGCGGGAATGGCTGACATCGCGGGGGCGCATGAGTGTGACGGTGCGCAGATCGTCTTCGCGCGCGGTTGGGAAGCCGTAGCGGGCGCGCGTGTAGCCGTTGATGGCGTCGGCGATGGCAACGGACGTGCTGAAATCGGGGTTGCGCAATTCAAGCGCGATGTATTTTTCGTCCTTCAGCCTGCCGGGCGCATCACGCTCGACCAGCGCGCCGTTGGCGATGCGGCCCGTCGTTGGCACGCCCTGCGTGAGCGTCTCCGCCTGACCGGACGTGGCGAAACCGGTGACGGCGACCGGGCCTTGCGCCACGGCGTAAATCTGGTTGTCGGCGCCAGCGAGCGGCGTCATGATGAGCGAACCGCCCGACAGCGAACTGGCGTCGCCAAGCGAGGAAACCGTCACGTCGATCCGCGAGCCGCGCCCGATGAAAGCGGGCATCTCGGCGGTCACAATCACCGCCGCCACGTTTTTCGTGCGGGTGCGCTGATCGCGGACGTTGACGCCCATCCGGTCGAGCATGGATTGCAACGACTGCTGCGTGAATGGCGCGTTGCGCAAGCTGTCGCCACTGCCATTGAGGCCGATGACAAGACCGTAGCCGACGAGTTGATTGGGCCGCACGCCGCGAACGGACACGATGTCCTTGATGCGCATGTCCGCCATGACGTCGGCGGCAAACAGCGCCGAGAACGCCAGCATCAGGATTTTCGCGATCACGGCGCCCCGCCTGCGCTGACCGTGCCGTCCGCAAGCACTACGGCCCTGACGGTGACGCCGCTCTCCAGGTTACGAACGCTGATGGTGTCGCCCGCGCTCCCCGGCTGGAGCGGTGTGGCGTTCGCCGTGATCGTCAGGCCGTGCTGGCGGAAAAGCAGAGTGACCGGGCGTCCAGCCGTCACGACGAAAGGCTCCCGCACGGATGCGAGCGGCACCGGCTGGCCCGG
>JBGSLP010000106.1:0-1777 GCA_041740655.1 Alphaproteobacteria bacterium | reverse complement strand
TCTCGGGCGTCGTGAGCAGGATGTGCGGCGGGGCGGTGCGCTGGCGCTGGCGCTTGGCGCCGGGCGTGTCGCCGGTGCGGCTTTCGACGCGCACATTCAGCCCCATTTCGCGAATTGGCGCGGCGAGGTTGCGCTCGATGTCGTTGGCGAGCGCCTTCAGCGGGGAAATGTAGAGCGTGTGTAACCCCTTCGCCCCGCGCTCATGAATGTCGATCAGCGACGGCAGGAAGCCCGACAGCGTCTTGCCGCCCCCCGTCGGCGCGATCAGCAGCGTGGAGCGCCCGGCGCTGAACGCCTCCAGCATCCCTGCCTGATAGGCGCGCAAGGACCACCCACGCGCGTCGAACCACGCGCAGACGTAGGGCGGCAAATCGGTCTTTAGCGTTCTAGAAGAGATGTCCAAACCTTCCACTTGACGCAAGCGGCGTCATCGCCAAACTATACCTTATGGAAAAGCACGAGATCATCACATTTGAGGAAGGCAAGCGCGGAGGTCAGCCTTGTATCCGAGGGATGCGCATCACCGTTTCCGACGTCCTTGACTATCTCGGGTCGGGCATGACTTTTGAAGAAATCCTGGATGATTTTCCATATCTTACGCGCGAGGATATTGTGGCTGCAATCAACTTCGCATCGGAATGTGCGCGCAAGACCGCCGTGGGCCACGGCAAGGCTGAACATGTAGCCGCTGAATAGCGCGGCTCATGCTTCTGTTTGATCTTAACCTTTCGCCGAGGCTGGCCAAGAAACTCAAAAACGACTTCCCCGGATGCAATCACGTGATGCGGCTTAACGTGTCTATCGATGATCCGCAAATCCAGCGCTACGCGGCGCAAACGGGCATGATTGTAGTGACAAAAGATGCGGATTTCCTCGAGATTGCGCGGCGACATAAAACCTATAAGACAATCTATATCCGTTTGCCGAACTCGACCACAGATGCAGTCGCTGATTTGCTTATGGCGAACGCAGAGGAAATTCACAGCTTCAAAGCCTCCGCTGAAAACATTCTGATTTTGCCGAAATGAAGCATCCGAGCGAGTGGCTGGCTGTGCGGCCGGAGGGGCTGTACTGCATCCCCGGCCAGTTTTATATCGATCCGACGCGGCCCGTCGATCAGGCGGTGGTCACTCACGGCCACGCTGACCACGCCCGCTCCGGCCACGCCCGCGTCGTGGCGACGCCGCAGACCATCGACATAATGGCGTGCCGGTACGGGGAGACTTTCACCGCTCAACGCGCGCCGCTGCCTTATCGCGAAACGGTCGATATTGGCGGCGTCCGCGTCACGCTGCACCCGGCCGGGCACATCACCGGCTCGGCGCAGATTTTGCTCGAATATGGCGGTGCGCGGGCTGTGATTTCCGGCGACTACAAAAGCCGCCCCGATCCGACCGCCGAACCGTTCGAGCCGATTTCCTGCGATGTGTTCGTAACGGAGGCGACTTTCGGTCTGCCCGTTTTCCAGCACCCGCCCATTGAGAACGAAATCGCTAAACTGCTCACCTCGCTAGGGACTTTCCCGCAAAGCACGCATCTCGTCGGCGTGTACGCTCTCGGTAAATGCCAGCGGCTCATCATGGAGTTGCGCCGCGCCGGTTATGACAAACCCATCTATCTGCACGGCGCGCTTGTCAGGCTGACAGAGCTTTATGCGGGCTTTGGCCTCGACATGGGCGAGGTGCGCGCCATCGGCCATATGAACAAGAAGGAGCTGGCGGGCGAGATCGTGCTGGCGCCGCCCTCCGCCGTGGCCGATCGCTGGTCGCGCGGCCTG
>JBGSLP010000105.1:0-3818 GCA_041740655.1 Alphaproteobacteria bacterium | reverse complement strand
CGCCGATCTCGCGATAAATGCCGCGCGCGGCGGCAATGGAAAGCGCCGGCCGGAAAGCAAGGCTGCGCAGGCCGTCTTTGGCGGAGGCGTAATACTCATCCGCAACATTAAGCAGGCGATTGGTCACCGCCGCGACGCCCTGCCGTTGATCGGGCGCATCGACGAGCGGACCAACGCCCTCCTCGCGCAGCCACGCGGCGGGCAGATAGCAGCGCCCTGTCGCCGCATCGTCCATCACGTCGCGCGAAATGTTGGTCAACTGGAAAGCGATGCCGAGATCGGACGCGCGGTTGAGCGTTGCCCGTTCGCGCGCGCCCATAATCATGGCCATCATCACCCCTACGACCCCGGCCACGTGGTAGGAATAGTGCAGCGTATCGTCGAGGATTTCATAGGTGCGACCCGCCACATCCATCTCGAACCCGTCGAGCAATTCGATCGGATGCCGGGCGGGGATGTTGTTCGTCTGCAGCACCCGCGACAGCGCAATGAACACCGGATCGTCCGCCTCGCCGCGGATTGCCCGCGCGGTATCGTGGCGCAGCTTTTTCAGGCGATCCTCGGGCGCGGTTTCGTCAGCCTCCGCTTTCGCAAAGCCGAGGTCCTGCCCATCAATCACGTCGTCGCAATGGCGGCACCAAGCGTAAAGCATGTAAGCCTGATCGCGCACCTGAGCGGGCAGCAGACGCGCGGCCGCCGCAAAGCTCTTGGAGCCTTTCTCGGTCATCAACCGGCTGGTCTCAACAATCGAATCCAACAGAATTTCCCCTAGAAGGTCGGTGATTTAACGAAGTTGCAGAGCGGCGGCGGCCTCGACATCCGATTTGTGCTTAGCCGCGAATACCCACGCACCGCTTTCGTCTAAGCTGCGGGTCGCCCGCATGATAGAGACCGGAGGCCGTCCAACCAGAATCCGCACCTGATCGGCAAGCGTGGTACGGCCCGCGTAGAAGCGCTCGATCAGCGGCTGGGAAAGCTTGTAGAAGCGCTCGAAAATCGCATAGCGCTCCTTCGGCTCGGCGGCCAGAAACAGCATCCGGTTCAGCATCCGGTAGAATGCCGTATCGCGCCAGTGACGACGGGAGATATCCTGAATGAAGTCGTGGACGAGGGTTTCGTCGAACTGGCGCAGGGTCGCAAGCGAATCCGCAAGCCGCACAGCGCATGGAAGCGAATAGCTGGTCGTGGGATGAAATAGCCCGGCGCGCAAGCCCGAGCGCGGCTGCCCTCGCATCGACTGGCTCCACAGCGCGTCTATGTCGCCCGCAAGGACAATGGGGAGCACCCCGGTTTCCTCACGCAGGACCTCCTTGATGCGCCAGCCCCGACGGCCTGCATAGGCCTCGCACTCGCCGCGCAGGGCCGGCAGGTTGAGGGTCGGCGTATCGCTGTAATAAGTGTCCTCGATCAGCAGGCGATCCTCGGCGAACGGCAGTGTGTAGATGAAGCGGTAGCCGTCGTTTTGCGGCACCTGCACATCCATGATGATCGGGTGATCCTGACCATGCGGACCGTCGGTCACCACCTCAAGGCCGAGAAACTTCTGGAAGCCAACCGCGAGCGGCGCGTCCTTAATCATGCCCCGGCCGTCGATGACGCAATCCGCGTGAAAGGTGCGACCGTCATCGAGCGTCACGCTGCCCTCATCGATCCGCGCGATCGACGCATTGAACATCGCGCTGTCGCCAATGACTGGCGCCGCGAGCCGATGCAGCTTCGCCGAAAAAACGGTGTTGTAGCTGGTCTCCAACACGCGGGTATGCGACGGGAACCGCACTTCCTGTCGAGGCCAGGAATGCGCAATGAAGGGCTGCACCCAGCCACGTTGCTCGTTCGTTAGGTCGGTGCCATGGAATGACCATGTGTGATTGCCGCCTAGCGTTGGCCCCTGCTCGATGACCAGCAGCTTCACATTCGGGCGAATGGTTTTCAGCCGGTAGGCCGCAAGGGTATTGGCAAGGCCGCCACCGGCAAAAATGATATTCAACTTCAAGGAAAACTCCTAGGCCATCGGACGATAGGCTCCGATTTCAGATGCACATTAAACAAGCGTTGCGGATAGCGCCAGCTTTGCCAGACTTTTTCTTGCCAACAGCGAACACAGCGCTAAAACCTTTGGATGCACTCTAACGTTCCGCCTCCATACTATAACGATCTGAATTCCGCTTTGGGCTACGCATTTGGCCTGATGGGAGCTGCTTTGTCCGATCGGCGCTCCGGATTTCACACCCCGACCATCGCCAATATAGGGCTCGACGGCTCGCCGACGGCCCGGACCGTCGTTTTGCGCCACTTCGATAAAGCGGCCCGCGTTATCGGGTTTCATACGGACGCCCGCTCGCGCAAATGGCTGGAGCTAAAGGCGGACGCCCGACTTGCGTTCCACGGCTACGACGCCGGGCGCAAGCTGCAACTTCGGTTCAAATGCACATCGACGCTGCATCACGGCGATGACATTGCAAATGCCGCGTGGGCAGCCTCGCGCAGCATGAGCCGCGCCTGTTATGCACAGGCCATAGCGCCCGGCGCAGCCATCGCCGATCCAAGCGCCGCACTCGACAACGCCTTGCCTGAAGAAATCGCTTTCGAAAATTTTGCGGTGGTGCGCGCGAGGTTCGACTGCATGGAGTGGCTTTATCTGGCGGCTCAGGGGCACCGGCGAGCTGAATTCAAGTGGGCTGGCGACAGCGTTACCGCGACCTGGCTCGCGCCGTGATGGGGAGGGTTGATCAGAGCAAAGACGGTTGCTTGGAAAGTTTGTGCAGCACCGGGTCGATTTTCTCCCGAAGCTGAAAAAATCCACGCGCTGCGTAGGGCCAGAAAGCGTCATCCCAGGCGCGGCGCGCGAACTGTAGCTCTATCCCCGCTTTCCCCAACGCCGTTTGGAGATCTCGCAGCGCAGTCTGTGAATATCCGACTGGCGCATAGGCGCACACCGCACTCGCCAGATTGCGCGACTTGATGGCATCGGCAATGGCGTCCGCCGCGTTGGCTGGCAGTATCGCTCCATCGCAACCGAAATGCGCCGTTGCACGCGCCAAAGCATCATGAACCGCCGCGCTTTTGAAGTCGATCACGTGGCGCGCATGACCGGCGTAAAGCTCTGAAGGGTCGAGGGCGATAACCGTTGCAATTTCCTGACCTTGCAAGGCGAGGCTTTCGGGGTGGAGATCATCCTCCGACAGCAGCAAGGCCGACTTGCCCGGTTTCAGCGCGGGGAGCGGCGGCACGGGGAGCGCGGGCGGGTGACCATCGAATGACAGCGGCTCCGCGTGGGCCGCAAGGCCAGTCGGCTGGAAACGCCCAGCCGTATATTTCTCGATATTGTCCGGCCGCGCCAGATAGGTTTTGCCGACCGTTTGCAGGCCGCCCACCCAGCGCCACGACAGCGTATTCGACGCTGGGTCGCCATCGACCAGATTGCGGAAGAAAAAGTCCGCGCCGAGTTGCCAAGGCAGGTTCAGCGTATAAATCCACATGCTCGCGAACCACATGCGAGCGTGATTGTGAACATAACCCACCTCGCACAACTGGCGCGCGAACGCATTGTAAGCGTCGATGCCGGTCTCGCCCGCCACGGCCTTGTCGTAACGGCGGCGCAGGCTGGAGTTTGTGGCGAGTTCCTCGTGCGCGGTACGCACGTCGCGCAGGTAATCCGTCCAGACATGCGGGCGGCGCTCCAGCCATCCCTTCCAGTATGTCCGCCAGCAGACCTCTTGGATAAACTTCTCAGCGGCGCTCGCGCTATGCGCCGCCAAGACCGCCTCCACAGTCTCCTGCTCGGTAATGAGGCGGTGGCGGATATAGGGCGACAGGAC
>JBGSLP010000104.1:0-1794 GCA_041740655.1 Alphaproteobacteria bacterium | reverse complement strand
GCCCATCGCGATGCCGCTTTCGATTTCGCGCTTGGGAGCGATTGCGAGCAATGGCGATGCGGTTGACATGATGGCGTTGTTGACCGGCGCTGACATCGCCGCCCAGTACGGATGGGGCGCAGGGGCAGGCATCGACAACGCCGGAAACCATGATTGCGCGCCAAAAGCCGAGGTATTGCCGAATGGCATGAAAGGGCGCATCACGGACGACATGGCCTCCATGAAGCGAAGCGCCGTGAAGGCGTTCGAGAGGCGCTCGCAATAGTCGTGGCACGCGGTGGAGACTTGCGTCAGCGAGGATGTGGCGCGCAGGAGTATCGAGCGGGTGGCGACGACGGCGAACTCGTCAGACTTTGCTTGGGAAGTCGCAGCAGGTTTGCTCCAAGCCGTCTTCACCGGCGCAACGACTTCCGGTTTGGGCGCGACGACTTGCGGTTTCGCATCGGCGACCTGCGCCTGCAAACCCATGGCGTAATTGAAAGGAGCCCATGCCAGCGCCACCATCATCGAGAACATATCTTCAAATGGGGCGGTTTGTGACATTGAGAGCCTTTCTATAATTCAAGATGGACGATAAAGCTCGTGGCTAGACAAGACCAATATCAGTTCTCACTGACCAGAATTGTAAATGCGCGCCGCTTTAGAACGCTGAGCTTTCTCCAGCGCGCGGCTTTAATTTTTGAATTTACTGAGGGTAACACATTCGTGTTGCAGTGCAACAAAAATGTCATCACGCGCGGGCCGGAAATCAGTATCCGGCTGGCGTCCGCACGCGGCGCCATACGTAACCCTCAGGCTGGACGATGGCTCTTTCGCGAGTCCAGCGAGCATAGGGCGGCGTATGAACGGCGATGTTCTTGTATGGCTTGAGCAAAATACGATCCTCGGCCCAGCCATAAACCGGCGCAGATCGCTCGGCCCAGCGCTTGCCGCCCCGGACCCGCACCTTCTTATCGAAAGTCACCGTGCGGGCGGGGAGTTTGATCTTGCATTTGACCTGGCGGCCCTTGATCGTCCGATATTCCCATTTGTAGCCGCCGGACACGCGTTTGGTGACGGTTACGGTGCGATAGACGGCCGGCGTTTCGTGCCAGGTGGTGTGACCCGGCTCGATGAGAACGCGCCGCCGACGCATGCCGTAAATCGAGGGCGTGCGGGCGATTTCGTATAGGCCAGGCTCAACGATATGGCGGCTGCGATATGTGCGATGGACGACCGATGGACGCGTTTTTTCATAGCATGCGACCGCGCCGCAGGGGCCTGCGTCAGCGCTTGTTAGCCCAATACCCGCCAGCGCCGCAACGCCCGCCATCATCGCGGTCAAACAAGCCCGAAAGTTGGATGACATGGCCGTCTCTCCTGTTGCCAATCCGCAAGATTTCACTGACTCGCATCATTCATTGATTTGGTTAGCATAATGCTAAACAAACGTCGCCAATCGCTACGTCCGTTCACGGAATGAGCTTTTGATTGTGGCGCGGATGTAACAATCATTGCCTCAGCGATCAGCCGATGCGATTGCGCGGCAGCCAAAAACGGCCCGCAGTATTGGCGACATAATTCGCAAATAACCCTCCAGGCGCCGGTTGCGAAGCAATTCGGTTCGCAGTAAGCCTTCCGTTTAGGCCGTGCAGTTCGTCTCAATAAAGACGTGGAGCGTTTTATGTCCTTGGCCACCTCCTATCCGACATCGTCAGACGACGTCACTCCGACCGACAGGATTTTGTCGATCATCGCGGGAGCCAGTGGTGATCCCGTGCTGCTCAAATTCGCAAAATTGCTGCTGCAGGATGT
>JBGSLP010000103.1:0-2585 GCA_041740655.1 Alphaproteobacteria bacterium | reverse complement strand
TCGGTCAGCCCGTCGCCGACGCGCAGCGCGCCGTGGTTCGGCACGCCGATGATGTCGCCCGCAAAAGCCTCGTCGGCCGTTTCGCGCTGCTGGGCGAAAAACATCAGCGGCGAGGCGATGGTCAGCATGCGCTTGTCGCGGACGTGGAACATCTTCATGCCGCGCTTAAATCGGCCGGAGCACAGACGCACGAACGCCACACGGTCGCGATGGTTCGGGTCCATGTTCGCCTGAATTTTAAACACGAAGCCAGAGCAGGCGGCTTCCTCCGGGTCGATGGTGCGCTCAGCGGCCTTACGCGGCAGGGGCGATGGGGCGTGCGCGCCGAGGAAATCGAGAAGTTCCTCCACGCCGAAATTGCGCAGGGCGCTGCCAAATAGCACGGGGGATAAATGCCCCTCGCGATAATGCTGCTGGTTGAAGGGCGGCAGGGCGGCGCTAGCCAGTTCCAGCCCCTCAAGCGCTGCATTGGCGATGCGCGCGTCGATACCCGTGGCCTCAGCAAGGCGGCTCAATTCGCCCAACTCCACCACGCGCCCGAACGGGCTGGTGCGATCGCCCTCTGGCAGTAGCGCCCGCGCGCCCGCGATGTCGAGCACGCCGCGGAAGTCCGACCCCATGCCGATGGGCCAGGAAACTGGCGTCAAATCCAGCGCGAGGCCGGACGCGATTTCGTCCATCAGCGTGAGCGGGTCCAGTCCCTCGCGGTCGATCTTGTTGATGAAGGTGACGATGGGTATGTCGCGCAGGCGGCAGACCTCGAAGAGCTTGCGCGTCTGCGCCTCGATGCCCTTGGCCGCGTCGATCACCATCACGGCGGCGTCGACGGCGGACAGCGTGCGGTAGGTGTCCTCCGAAAAGTCCGAGTGGCCCGGCGTGTCGAGCAGGTTGTAGACGACATTTCCGCGCTCGAAGGTCATCACCGACGACGTGACTGAAATGCCCCGCGACTGCTCGATCTCCATCCAGTCCGAGCGTGTCCGCCGCCTGTCGCCGCGCGCCTTCACGGCTCCGGCCAACTGGATGGCGCCGCCAAAATAAAGCAGCTTTTCCGTCAGCGTCGTCTTGCCGGCGTCCGGGTGCGAGATGATCGCGAATGTGCGGCGGCGACCGATTTCGGCGTTTTGGAGCTGTTCGGCTTTGGTGAGCGATGGTTTCAGCATGGTCGCACAATGGCGCGGCGTTGTGCGATGCGCAAGCCCGCAAAAGCTTTTCGAGAGCCGTACGCCAGAAGTCAATTAAGAAAAACATATTTTGGGAAAATTGGTCATCACAAATTAGATCCAAGACAGAAACACACTGCCTTGTTCAAAAAATATTGCAAAAATATAGACATTTAAATAGCGTTAGATATGAAATTTACAGGAGTAACCATAATATGGTTTGGAAAAAATGTGAACCTTGCAACGGTAGTGGTATTCTGCCAGATGGCAAGACCTGTTTAAAATGTAACGGTAAGGGTTCTTATGTGAAGTCTAATGTAATATTTCACTCATTTTATAATCAGGTAAAATAAACATGAGTCTAATACAGGAAGTTGAATCATACCTTGGATCACCTGGTCAGACACTTACCTATATTCAAAAGTGCGAAGCAAGTTCGTCTTGCGGAGTAGACGCGTTTGATATTGTATTCTCTGCACCGGTTTCATCTCTATCAAAAGATGAATATATTGTTTACAAGTCATCTTTAATAATGTACAGAATAGGGCTTCTTGACTTGCAACTTATGCGTACTTTATCTCAGATTTTTATTGCTAAAACAACTTCATCTAGGCGTTACATTTACCACGGACGTCCTGATTTGCTAGCCGCAGAGGCTGAGTCAGACGGAATGTTGGAGGGTCTAGATGAGATGGGGATACGAGCAAAATTAATTGAGGTTATTTTTCCTCAAATAATAATAGCAGCCGCAAAAATTTTAGACCCAGAAATTAAATCTTTCGTGCGCTCTGAGTTATGTCTGGATTAGATTTTGCGTTCGTAATCTTTCTATGGAAACATTAAAGTAATTCATGACACCGACGCGCATCACACTCAACTATAGCGCGATCACCCTCTTTTTTGGCACAGGAAGCCGGGCGAGAAGCTTTAACTCGACAATATCTCCGGCGCGACGTTAACACCCTCACCGCGGCGCATAAAAAAGCATGTTAAATTTGCATTTTTCTACGCAACTTAGAAAGCATTAATATCCAAATCGCTAAGGTGGAACAGCTTAGGATAAGAAACGTTCTTACACAATGCACACAGATTTGTGAGCGCCGTGCATGGAGGACGTCATGAAAATCATATTATCGTTCGGGTTGGCGTGCATTGCCGTTACTGCAAGCCCCGCCGTCGGCAAGGACGGTCAGGCGATTTTCAATAATGCCTGCCGCACGTGTCATTCCGTGAAGGAGGGCGATAATCGTCTCGGGCCAAGCTTGCGAGGCATTGTAGGGAGCAAGTCGGGAGCTTCGGCAGGCTTCGGTTACTCCAGCGCGTTAAAGGATGGCGCGCTCACATGGGACGAGGCGACGCTCGATAAGTTCATCGAGAACCCGGATGCCGTAGCGCCCGGCCACAACATGAAGCCATACGCAG
>JBGSLP010000102.1:0-5898 GCA_041740655.1 Alphaproteobacteria bacterium | reverse complement strand
TTTTTTCTGGCAGTTTTTTCAATGAAATCAAAAGCGTAGCATTTTGACGGCCTCACAGTCGGAGAATGACCGTCAGACCGGGTACTTACCATCGAGTTTTCAAACACTTATGCGAGATTCAGACAATCGAGTGGGAATAAGGTAGAGCGGGAAGTACAATAAAAAGGCGAGCGATCTTTTCAGATCGCCCGCCTTCGAGTCTGGTCAAGCCGTCAATGAATTAGTAGTAACGGCAATAGCGGCGTCCATAACGCCACCAGCAACGACGACCGTAATAACGCGGCGCGATGTAGATGCGCGGGCCACGCCAGCGACGACGATAATAGCGGCGATAACGCCATCCACGATGGCGCCACCGACGACCGACTTCCATGCGAAGGTCACCAGCAGTCTGCGATGCGACTTCGCCCTTAGTAACTGGCGACAATGAAGCGGCCTGTGTAGGCGAAGCTGCGTAAGCAAATACGCTTACGAGCGCGATCGCCAGAGTATAGATCAGTTTTTTCATTCAGATTGCTCCAACTCAATCCCTTCTCGGCATTCAGACCTTACCATGAACCTTAAAAGAGGCCAAACTGAAATGCAGCGTATTGGATTGATTTGAATACTGTGTTGGAAAAAATCAGATTGTGATTAATGCTTCCTGTATTGATAATAATCGCAACCATGACCGCAGTAACCGCTTTTTAGCCGACGGTACCAGCACAGCGATCCGCAGTAACTTTCAAGCCTCCGAGGGCGATCATGTCTGTCGCGGATGTCGGCTTCGCGGCGTTCACGGGAGGGATGGCGACGGTTGCGATATTCGTCGCGCCAGTCGTCCTCATGCCGATCCCGACGATGAAGTATGCGCGGCGTCGGATCGCATGGTTCGTAACCCGGATGCCATCCGCCGTCATGCCTCCGGCGAGGCCCATGATCATAGTGTCGATCGTTATGCCGCCAATCGCGCGCCGGACGCCGGTCCGCACAGTGTCCACCCGCCTGATGAACGAGAGGCGCTGCGGCATGAGTGTGCTCTGCGAACGTTGGCAGGCCCCGAGCACGCGCATTGGAGGAGAGTGCGCCGAGAAGCAGGGCGGCGACAAGCATCGCCAGTTTTACGCTGTAATATCGCATGACAACCTCAGTTACGCGGTTCAAATCTGTTATAGGCAGGCGGGTATGGACGCAAAGTTAACAAAATCGCAGGCCTCGCCCCAGTTCGCGACAGGCTTTTGGGCGAAGTTGTCGTAAAATAATTAAGGGGAATATCCGCACGGCCTTTAACGCTCTTGCACGGCGGGCCAAATAAAGAGCACAGCTTATCGCAAAACGCGGATCGTGATTGCGAGGTCAGGAGTACGATGTCACAACACCAGCATACGAAGCGCATTACCGCACCAGACATCCGCGAGCGCAAAGGCGGCGATACCATCGTGTCGCTCACAGCTTACCACGCGCATACGGCTCGCATCATCGACCCTTACGTCGATTTTCTGCTGGTCGGGGACTCGCTCGGCATGGTGATGCACGGCTATGAAAGCACCGTGCCCGTGCCGCTCGACCTGATGATCATGCATGGCGCAGCAGTTGTGCGGGGCAGCCAACGCTCGCTCGTCGTCGTCGACCTGCCGTTTGGCTCTTATGAGGAAAGCCCTCAGCTTGCTTTCCGCAATGCGGCGCGAGTGCTGAAGGAAACCGGCTGCGGCGCTGTAAAGCTCGAAGGCGGCTCGCGAATGGCGGAGACGATCCGTTATTTGACGGAGCGCGGGGTGCCCGTCATGGCGCATATCGGACTCACCCCCCAGTTCGTGAATATCCTCGGCGGCTTTAAAACCCAGGGGCGCAAGCGCGAGCAATGGGCGGCTATCGAGGCCGATGGTAAAGCAGTCTCCGATGCAGGCGCTTTCGCCGTCGTGCTGGAAGGGATGACAGAGTTGCTGGCCGCTCGGGTGACGGGCCAAATTCCGATCCCGACCATCGGCATCGGCGCCTCGGCCAAATGCGACGGGCAAATCCTCGTGCTGGAGGACATGCTCGGTCTGACGCCTAAGCCGCCGAAGTTCGTGAAGGAGTTCGCGCAGATGGGCGTCGCCATTGAAACGGCGGTAAAAGCCTACGTTCAGGCGGTGAGATCGCGCGAGTTTCCGGGCCCGGAACATGTGTATGGCATGCAGCGCGAGACCGCCCCAGCGACTGCGCCAGTCACGAAAAAGACGAAAATAATCGGCACTTAGCGGTATAAGTTTGTTAAGAAAGAGAAGAATCGCGTCGTCATATTTGCGAAGAAATTTCTGGTCACGCGCATCATTCCAAACTACGCAAGAGCAAAAGCGTAAGGGAGCGACAGTTTTAGGTTATGGTTGAAGGCGATATTTTCCGCGAGGTCGAGGAAGACATGAGGCGCGAGCAATATGCTCGCGCGTGGAATAAATACGGCATTTATGTAGTTATCGCAGCCTTCGCGATCGTCGCAGGTGTTGCCGGATATCAGGCGTGGCAGTGGTGGCGGGTGAAGCAGGCGTCGCAAAATGGCGAAGCGTTCGTGACGGCCGCAAGACTGGGCGAGACTGGCAAGACGGATGAAATGATCGCAGCTTTCGGAAAGCTGATGGAGTCCGACCCGCGCAGCTATGGTGTGCTAGCGCGCTTGCGGATCGCCGAGGCAGAGGCTAAGCGGGGCAAGGCGGATGAAGCGGTCGGACACTACAGCGCCGTGGCTGAAGATGCGTTCGCCGACTCTTTCCTGCGTGATTTTGCACGCATTCAATGGGCGTCGATCCAGGTCGACAAACTTTCCGAAGATGAGATCCGCAAGCGCCTTGAGCCTGTTTTGGCGCCGGCCAGCCCATGGCGGCACTCGGCTCGCGAACTTCTCGGCCTCGCTGCGTTCAAGGCCAACAGAAACACCGAAGCCGAACAGTATTTTCAGGATATAGCCAGCGATGCCGAAACGCCTTCAGAGTTGCGTCGGCGGGCTCTTACAATGCTCGCCTTGATCCCGAAAACAGCTACGTCGCCGCAAGCGGCAGAGAATAAGGAGCCAGCACGCAATGAGGCCAAAACTCAATAGTCGCCCTGTTCCCAGATCGGCGAGCCGCGTTGCGTGCCTGCTGACGGCGGCGGCGCTTCTTGCCGGTTGCGAATCTCTGGGCATGAATTCGCCGAAAATGCCGAGCATCGGCAGTTGGTTCGATGAGAAGGAAGAGGTGCTGGCGGGCAAGCGGGTCGCCGTGCTGCAGGAGGTCGGCGGCGAGACCACCGCGTCCGTCACCGCGAATGAGTCTGTCAGCCTTCCGTCGGCAATCGTGAATGCATCATGGAGCCAGCCGGGCGGCGCGGCAAGCAATGCGCCAGGCCATTTGACTGTTTCTGGTTCGACCGGCGCAAGCTGGCGTTCGGATGCGGGCGAAGGATCGAGCAAAAGCGGGCGCCTGACGGCAGTTCCTGTCGTCGCTGATGGCAAGGTTTTCACACTCGACACCGAAGGCAACGTTTCCGCGTTTTCAGCGAGCGGCGGCTCCCGGCTCTGGCGCGTTAGCCTACGCCCGGACAACGAGAGGGCCCGCGCCGGATTCGGCGGCGGTCTTGCGTTTGACGGCGGTCGGCTTTTCGCGGCGACAGGCTTCGGAGGCGTCCACGCCCTCGACCCGGGGTCAGGCAAGACTGTCTGGACAAAATCGCTTGGCGTGCCGGTGCGGAATTCGCCGACTGCGGTTGGCGGCAAGGTTTTCATCGTCAACGTGGAAAGCCAGCTTTTTGCACTGAACGCGCAGGATGGCTCCGAAGCATGGAGCTCTCGCGGCCTCCCTGAACTTGCAACTATGCTGAGCAATGTCAGCCCGGCCGTGTCAGGCAATACAGTCGTTGTGCCTTTCGCCTCGGGCGAGATCGCGGCGTTCGACGTCAGCACGGGGGAGCCGCAGTGGACGGACTCGATTTCGCGCGCGTCGGCTGGCGCATCTTATGCCGCCATCGGCGAGCCTGCCCGCCCCGCGATAGATGGAACCACAGTTTACGCCATGAGCCGCTCGGGCCGGTTGATCGCGACATCGAAAGCGAACGGCGAACGTCTCTGGTCGCGTGACATTAGCGGCTCGCAGACGCCTTGGGTGGCTGGAGACAGCCTTTTCGTCGTCGACGTAAATGGCAAGGTGATGGCGCTTTCGCGCAAGGACGGCAAAACCCGGTGGGTTTCCGATCTGCCATCCGCCAAAAGCTGGAGTGGGCCGGTCCTGGCCAGCGGCAAGCTCTGGCTTGCGTCGGATAAAGGGTTACTGGTTGGCGTAGACGCGATGAACGGGGCCATTGCTTCGAAAGTCGATCTCGGCGCTCCAGTCTACATCTCGCCGGTGGTCGCAAACGGCAAGCTTTACGTGCTATCCGACAAGGCCAGCCTGATCGCCATGAACTGACGGCAAATAAATGTGGCGGCTGTCATTGTAGCGTTGCGTGACTCGAACTAATTACGTACTCCGATCAATTTTAAACAATGGCGGCGCGCTATGAGCAGTGATCTTCAACAGCTTCTGATTTTGTCCGGTATCGTCTTCATCATCGCGTTTTTTGGCAACCTCATCGCCTTTGGCGGTCGATTCTCGAACGCGCTGGTCACGGCGATCATTACAGCGATCGCTGGCGCCGTACTCATTTACGTAACTGAAGGGCAGGAAGCCGTAACCGATCCGAGAAATTTGCAGATCATTGGCGTCGCGGCGGGCGCGGTGTTCCTCGCCGACCTCGTTGCAAACCTCGTCAGTTTCTCGAACCGCTTCTTGAGCGCTTTGACGACCGCGATTGTTTTTGCTGCAGTGGCCGCCGCAATTCTGTTCGGCGTTCTTAGCGTTTAAACGGTCGCCAGTGCGGGCGTGTGCTTGCGAATAGCGTGAAGTTTTACGCGAACCGCGCTATATCGCTTTAATGACCTTCACTGTCGCCATCGCCGGACGCCCGAACGTCGGCAAGTCAACGCTTTTCAACCGGCTCGTGGGCAAGCGCCTCGCGCTTGTCTCCGACATGCCCGGGCTTACGCGAGACCGCCGCGAGGCCGAGGTTGAGATCGGCGATCTCTTCGTCAAGCTTGTCGACACTGCCGGACTGGAAGACGCTCCGGACGGCTCCATTGCGTCACGCATGCGAGAGCAGAGCGAGCGCGCCGTGCGCGAGGCCGATTGCGTTGTGTTCGTCATCGATGCGCGCGTCGGCGTCACGCCCGCCGACGAGGCCTTTGCCGCCGTGGTGCGGACGTCGGGCAAGCCTGTTGTTCTCGCGGTGAACAAGGCCGAGGGTCGCAGTGGCGAAACCGGCTTCTACGACGCCTACAAACTTGGTTTTGGGGAGCCGCTCGCCATTTCCGCCGAACATGGCGACGGCGTGCCAGACTTGCGCATTCGCATCGAGGACGCGCTCGTCGCGCCCACCGAGGATGGGGAGCCGCGCGAGGCTAGAGAGGATAAAGAGGCGCGTGACCGGCCCGTCAAAATCGCCATCGTTGGGCGCCCGAACGCGGGTAAATCCACGCTCGTGAACGCGTTACTGGGCGACGACCGCATGATCACCGGCCCGGAAGCGGGGCTAACGCGCGATAGCATCGCCTCCGATTTCGTTTGGAAGGGCCGCGCGGTAAAGCTGTACGACACGGCAGGCTTGCGCCGCAAAGCGCGCATCGAGGCGGACGCGGAAAAGCTCTCCGCCAGCGACGCTATCAACGCGATCAAGTTCGCCGAAGTGGTGATCGTGCTCATCGACGTCGGGCAGCCGTTCGACAAGCAAGACTTGCTGCTCGCGCAGCTTGCCGCGAGCGAGGGGCGCGCGCTTGTCATCGCCATCAACAAGTGGGACCTAGTCGCCGACAAGGACGCCTACACCAAAGCGCTGCGCGAGACCGCCGAGGCGCTGCTGCCGCAGGTGCGCGGC
>JBGSLP010000101.1:0-14560 GCA_041740655.1 Alphaproteobacteria bacterium | reverse complement strand
TTTTACTACTGCCCCTATCATCCGGACGCCGTAAGGGAGACTTACCGAGCTGCCGACCATCCAGACAGAAAGCCCAATCCGGGAATGATCATCAAGGCCCAGAAGGATTTCAGCATCGATCAGAGCCGGAGCTTCCTCGTCGGCGACAAAGCCAGCGACGTCGAGGCGGCGCGGCGGGCCAATATTAAAGCAGTTCTGTTCGACGGCTCCGATCTCCTTGCAACCGTTAACGCCATTCTTTCACAAACCCATGACCCAGACCATTCATGACGAGGTCCGCCTCTGGCTGTTCGAGGATGCGTTGCCATTCTGGTCCGCGCATGGTGTCGACAGGCAGAACGGCGGCTTTGTCGAGCAACTGAGGCTGGGCGGGTCTAATCCGCATGTGGATTTCAAGCGCGTGAGGGTCATGGCGCGCCAGACCTACGTGTTTTCGCACGCCGCGCTGCTCGGTTGGAAGCCAGGGGTCGAACTGGCGCATCACGGCTTCGACTTTCTGACGCGAAAGGCATGGCAGGGGCCGGACCTGGGGTGGGCGCGGCGGCTGGATGCAAACGGCGCCGTCAAAGACCCTGCGCATGACCTTTACGACATCGCATTCGTCCTGTTCGCCCTCGGCTGGTATCACCGGCTTACAAAGGATGATGAGGCGCTTGCGTGGATTCACAGAACGCTTGATTTCGTCGATGCGAAGATGAGGCATCCCGGCGGAATCGGCTTCATCAATGCATCGGATGCGACCGGGCCGCGACTGCAGAACCCTCACATGCATTTGCTTGAGGCGGCCCTTATCGCCCTCGAAAACACCGGCGAGCCGCGATTTCGGGCTCTCAGCGACGAAATCGTGACGCTGTTCATCGACCGTTTTTTCAATCCTGAAACCCACACCTTGACTGAGTTTTTCGACGATAATTTGCGCCCAGCGCCCGGCGATATCGGCCGTCTTGTCGAGCCGGGGCACCATTTTGAGTGGGCGTGGCTGCTAGGCCTGTATCAACGGCTGACCGGGGTCGACATAGGCTGGCATGCGCGTGAGTTGGTCGATTTTGCTGAACGCCACGGTGTGCGCGACGGCGCGACTGTGAACATGGTTCGCGATGACGGGACGCTGCTCGACGCATCCATAAGAATCTGGCCCAACGCCGAGCGGATTCAGGCTGCCGTCGCCATGTTCGAACTCGACGGCAAAGACCCGCTGCCGGTTTTCGAACAAAGCGGGCGATTGCTGCTCGACCGCTTTCTGGCGGTGCGCCCATCCGGCTTCTGGATAGAGCAATTTAATGCCGAGGGGCGCCCGGACACGGACAAAATTCCGGCCTCAACCCTTTACCACCTGTTCATAGCATTCTCGGAAATGTTGCGAATTGAGGCTTTGTAACGACTATTTTAGCATCCGCTAAACATTGGCGCTCTATTCAATTACGTGTCGTGCATAGAAAAGTTTATTTTGCGGCTTTGTGTTGACGCTGTATGCAGGAGCCAGAAGATATAACGATCTGAGCTTTGACAAATTAATACGGAGCTATAAATTGCAAATCCTCATTACCGGCGGGGCCGGATACATTGGCTCTGTTCTTGTGCCCGAGTTGCTTTCCAAGGGACATCACGTTACCGTTCTGGACAATTTTGCGCGCGGCACCACCGAGCTTGCCAGCAGTTGCGCTTACGAGAATTTCATTCCAGTCCGAGGCGATGCGAGAGACGAGCGGCTTCTGGATGAACTTGTCAAAACTGCGGACGTGATCATTCCCCTGGCGGCCCTTGTCGGCGCCCCGCTGTGCAAGGAAGATCCGATAACAGCCCGCACGCTCAACCTGGATGCAGTGCGCGCGATTACTACGCGTGCATCAAAAAGCCAGAGGATTGTCTACCCCACCACGAACTCCGGGTACGGAATAGGAAAGGCCGACACGTTCTGCACTGAGGAGACGCCCCTGAGCCCCATTTCGCTCTATGGGACGACCAAGGTGGAAGCGGAAAATGCGGTTCTGGAGGAGGCTGGCGGCGTTTCTTTGAGGCTTGCGACGGTTTTCGGCATGTCGCCCCGCATGCGCCTCGACCTGCTGGTGAACGACTTTACATGGCGGGCGGTTACGGACCGGGCTGTCGTGATTTTTGAGGGGCATTTCAAGAGGAATTACATTCATATCCGCGATGTGGTTAAGGGCTTCGAGCACGCCATTGCAAACTATGAGGCTATGCAAGGCCAGGCCTACAATATGGGTTTGTCGACCGCAAACCTCTCAAAGCTGGAATTGTGCGAAGTCATTAAGCGGCAGGTTCCGTCCTTTGTGTTCCTCGAAGCCCCGATTGGCGAGGATCCTGACAAGCGCAATTATATCGTCTCGAACGAAAAATTGGAGCGAACAGGCTGGGCTCCGGATTGGTCGCTCGAGCGCGGAATCTCCGAACTTATTCGCGGTTACAAGATGATCAGGAACTCACGTTACGCGAACGTGTAGGCGCACGCCTTGTCTGATCGGAAATTACTCTGTGAGAATTGAATATTATGATTATTGTCCGAAGTCCTTTAAGAGTTTCATTTTTTGGTGGCGGAACTGATCACCCAGCCTGGTTCAATACTGGCGAAAACGGCGCGGTTCTTTCGACCACCATCAACAAATATATTTATGTCCAGCTTAGGCGCTTGCCTGCCGTTTTTGACTTTAATTACAGGATCGCCTGGGGGCTTCTTGAGGAAGTGAAGACGATTAACGAAATTAAGCATCCGGTTGTTCGGGAAGTGCTCCGGCATTACGTGTCCGAAGATTGTGGTTATGAAATAATTTATAACGCCGACCTACCGTCGAAAACCGGCCTTGGCTCCAGTTCGGCGTTTACCGTTTCGCTGCTCCACGCCTTTTTCGGTAATCAGGGGAAGCTTTGCTCGAAAGCATTTCTGGCGCAGGAAGCCATTTTCGTGGAGCAGCAACTTCTGAAGGAAACGGTCGGATGTCAGGATCAGATCGCTGCCGCATATGGCGGGCTTAATCGAATTAACTTCCAATCGGGCGGTAAGTATACGGTCACTCCGGTCCGAATCCCTGGGCAACGTGTGAAGATGCTCGAAGATTCGCTGATGATGTTTTTCACCGGCTTCACTCGCTCGGCGGAAACGATCGAGCAGCAGAAAATCAAGAACTACCCGGATCGAACAGCCGAGTTGCGCTCGATCTACGACATGGTCTCCGAGGGCGAAAGCATCCTGATGAACGCGGATGCGCCAATGTCCAGCTTCGGCGAACTTCTGCATCAAGCATGGTCGCAAAAGCGAAAGCTCGACGAGTCAGTGACAAACTCCTACATCGATGAAAGCTATGACGCTGCTCGGAAAGCGGGAGCCATCGGCTGCAAGCTCCTTGGAGCAGGTGGCGGCGGATTTCTGCTTTTGTTTGTCCCGCCCGAGCGCCAGGCCGCAGTGGTGACCGCGCTGGACAAACTCATCCACGTGCCGTTCCGAATGGAGCGGGATGGCACGTCGAATGTGCTCTATAACCCGGACCTCACAAACAATTATCTGACTGCCCATTCGCGCGTTTCCTGATGGCGACCAGCAGTTTCGAACCGAGGATAAATCCTTGAACATTCAGTCCATATCGAATTTATCCGAACGCGCTCAGGCGTTTGTAGCTCGGACCACGGACAATATCTGGGCAATAGCGGAGCGCGCTCTCGATAATGGTTTCGGCTTCGTTTTTCTCTCCGACCAGCAAGGCCAGGTGCTCGGCGGTATTTCGCTTAGCGACATTCGGGAGGCTTTTCGGAAAGGCGCCCATCTCGTCAACACGTCGCCGTTGGATATAGTCCGCCCGCTCGCGCAGGATATGGCGTCGATGCCGGTGCGGCCGGTGCTCAACACCTACAACCAGATCGTCGATGTCGAGGTCATCCCTGAAGCCGGGTTCCTGCCCGTCGCCGAACCTGACGTTTCCCACACCGAGCTGAGAAACGTTATCGACGCAGTTCTCTCGACCTGGATATCGTCCACTGGCGAATACATTCCACGGTTTGAGCAGACTTTCGCGGCGAAAATGGACATGACATACGGCGTGGCGACGTCGAACGGCACCGTTTCGCTGCATCTTGCCCTTGCGGCTCTGGGGATTGGCCCCGGTGACGAAGTGATCGTGCCGGACCTCACATTTCCCGCCACGATCAACACCGTAATACATGTCGGCGCGCGGCCCGTCATCGTCGATGTCGATCCGCACACATGGTGCATGTCCGTCGAGACGATAGAGAAAGCCATCACGCCGCGCACAAGGGCGATCATACCCGTCCACGTCTTCGGCCGGCCCGCGCCGATGACGGAGATCGCCGACCTCGCCAAATCTCACGGAATCTATATCATCGAGGATTGCGCGGAGGCCCACGGCGCGCTTTACGACGGCAAGAAGGTCGGTTCCTTCTCGAACATCGCCAGCTTTTCGTTTTTTGCAAACAAAATCATAACGACCGGCGAGGGCGGCATCTGCATCACGAACGATCCCGACCTCGCGCAGCGGATGCGAATTCTTCGCGATCACGGAATGCGCCCGGAGCGTCGCTACTGGCACGAGGAGGCTGGCTTCAATTTCCGGATGACCAACCTTCAAGCCTCGATCGGGTGCGCGCAGCTAGACCGGATGGAAGATTTTCTGCAAATGCGCAAGACGGTGCATTCGCACTATCAGGCCGCGCTTGCAGACATCCCCGGCGTTGAATTCGCGAGTGAAATGCCCCCGCGCTGTCAACCCGTGATCTGGTTTTCATGTGCGCTCACGCCCCCCGACAAGCGGCCGCAACTCATCAAGGCGTGTCAGGCGGCGAATATTGATCTGCGGCCGTTCTTTAACGGTCTCTCGGCGATGCCCGCATATCGGCGTTATGCCCGATCCTGCCCAAACAGCGCCGCGCTTTCGAGGTCCGGCGTGAACTTGCCGACTTCCCGGAAGGTCGATGCGAGGGTTGCACAGAAAATCGGGGAGATATTCCGCAGCGTGCTCGCGGGATAACTGTCGCGGTTACCAGAGCCTGCCCTTGGCAAGCTCCCACTTCCAGGCGTGCTCTACAATCACAGGCAACTCGCCATATTGCGGCGCCCAGCCTAAAGCCTCGCGGATTCTGGCCGAATCCGCGACTAGGATCGCTGGATCGCCCGGTCGCGGCGCCACATCTTCAACCGCAATCGTGCGCCCCGTTACTTCCCGCGCGACGTCGATCACCTGCGCAACGCTGTATCCCTTCGCATTGCCGAGATTGAAAAAGCCGCCCGTGTCGCCCGCGTGAAGCTGCTTGAGCGCGAGCCAGTGAGCGTTGCAGAGATCGTCGACATGGACGTAATCGCGAAGGCAGGTGCCGTCCGGCGTGGGGTAATTGCGGCCAAAAACATTGATGTCCGGACGCCGGCCAGATGCCGCCTGAAGCACAAGCGGTATGAGATGCGTTTCCGGCTCGTGGCGCTCGCCAATGCGCCCGCACGGGCTCGCGCCGGATGCGTTGAAATAACGGAGCGCGTAGAAGGCGAGGCCATAGGCGGCGGAAAAGTCCTGCAGGACCATTTCAACCATCCATTTCGTGCGCCCATAAGGGCTCAAGGGACGGCAAAGGGCGTCCTCGCGAATGATGTTGTCATGCGAGCCGTAGACGGCGGCGGACGATGAAAAGACCAGATTGCGCACGCCGTGCTTGACCATCGATTCAAGCAGGACAAAGCATTTAGCGACGTTGTTGGCGTAGTATTTCGCCGGATGCGCGACGGATTCGCCGACCTCGATGAAGGAGGCGAACAACATGACGGAGTCGATCTTGTGGCGGGTGAAGACCTCGGCCAGCTTCGCCTCGTCGCCATAATCGCCGCGCTCGACAACGCCCCCGAGGATTGCGTCGGGGAACCCTTTCGAGAAGTTGTCGAGAATGACGGGAGTTTCGCCATTTTCCAGCAGGCATTTGACCATATGCGATCCGACATAACCGCCGCCGCCAATGACCAGAACCGTCATCTCATTTCCTTTTCAAATGCGCCAGGCTGAAAGAAGAGACCCTGCATAGTATTCAGGTTCGCGGAAGACTAGGCCCAAGCCGTTAATCTCAGTTTAAGTAAGTTCGTCGGGTAGCGCCAAAAATGTTTTGTCGCACCATTTTTTCACGATTTGTTTTGCATCTCTCTCTACTCTAACGCGTTATTCGTGGAGAACTGGCCCTACGGCTGGGGAGTGAACGGGATGCTAAATCTGATCTGGATAGTGTGCAGCGTTGCGGTAGCCGCATTCGGCTTGGCCGGGCAGGCGACTGCGCAGAACTCGTTTCTCTGGGGCGTAAATGGGCATCCGTTCACTGCATATCCCGGGATCAGCCAGGAGCAGCAACTCGCCCATGTTCGCGATCTCGGTTTGAAGTCATACCGCGTGAACATCAGCGAGTTGTCACATGTCCCCGCGCTTGTCGACTTGGTCCGAAACGCGAAGAAGTTTGGCGTTGAAATTCTCCCCGTCTTGACGCCTGCGCTCGACATGGACAAGAAGTCGCCGGAAGAGTTGCGTCGCAAATCCCGCGAATTTGCAAAAGCGCTCGTTTCCATTTTTAAACACGACATCCGCGTCTGGGAGCTTGGCAACGAACTGGAAGTGTACGCCATCATCAAGGCGTGCGAGATGCAGGATGATGGCGTGCAGTACAACTGCGCCTGGGGTCCGGCGGGCGGCGTGGGCGAACTCGAATATTTCGGCCCGCGATGGGCGAAATCGAGCGCTATTTTAAAGGGGCTTTCAGAAGGCGCCCATGAAGCCGATCCGACGGTTCGCCGCGCGATGGGAACGGCTGGCTGGGGGCATACCGGCGCCTTCGCTCGGATGAAGAAGGACGGGATCGATTGGGAAATCTCCGTCTGGCACATGTATGGACAGGATCCTGAGTGGGCGTTCAAGATTCTGGCGCAATATGGCAAGCCGATCTGGGTCACCGAGCTGAACCATCCCAATGGCAGCCGCGAAGGCGAGCAGGCGCAGGCTGACGGCCTACAAAAGCAGATGCGGCGGTTGCTTGAACTGAGCCCGACCTATAAGGTCGAGGCCGCCCATATCTATGAGCTGCTGGACGAGAATTATTGGGAGCCCAGCAACGAAGCCGTGATGGGCCTTGTCAAACTCGCTCCGGATGGGCGCGGCGGCTGGATGCTTGGCGATCCGAAGCCCGCTTACGAGGCGGTGAAAGCAATCACTTCGCCGACGCCCCCTGCATCGACAGCGAAAGTGGAGCGAAAATGCGACCTGGAGGCGCACGCCAATCGGGAGCGTAACCTGCCGAACACCGTGACATATGCGTATTGCCTAACGGTCGGTCGCGCGCCGGACACAGTCGGTTTACGAAGCTGGGTTCAGAATTTGAAGACTGGCCAAGCGGCAAGCGACATGCTTTACGGAATGATCGCCTCGGGCGAGTTTCAGGAAAAATACAAAATAGCTACGATGAGCGACGGCGATTACGTCACATTTCTCTATCGGCTGCTCGTCGGGCGCGAGCCAGATGGC
Source organism: Alphaproteobacteria bacterium (assembly GCA_041740655.1). Classification (GTDB taxonomy): domain Bacteria; phylum Pseudomonadota; class Alphaproteobacteria; order Rhizobiales; family Rhodomicrobiaceae; genus JAWXCE01. The sequence goes on along the minus strand of JBGSLP010000101.1, from coordinate 7,052 downwards.
CGCGGTTATGCGGATTATATTGATCAGCTACGCGCTGGAGGCATCACTCGGGGCGATCTGGCGCGAACTTTAATCGACTCTCAGGAATTCCGGCAGAAATATCCGGTTTTCTTCTAACCCTTGTCATCAAATAGACGCAGATGAAATAAAAAATGCAACCTTTGCGAGTGTGAGTTTGGTAACGTTATGATTTGTTTTTTAGTATGCTCATTCAAGCCGCTATCGTCTTAAACAGCGCCATGTTTGACAACGATGACGGTGAGACCATGAATCGAGGGCGTTAGTGACGGACAGATTTATCCTGCCTCATTCTTCGCAGAGAATAATCATGCAGAAAGAACTTGGGCGTTTCTCTCAGGATCAGGATTATCTGGATCACCGCGATATCCTGCGTTTTCTGCGCAAATATCTGCTTACACTCATTCTTTGCTCTGTAGCCGGTGGCGCCATGGCTATCGTCTATGTGCTGACCACCCCGCCAACATACACTGCGCGCGCTCAGATATTGATCGATCCGGCGGCCGCGCAGGTCGTTCGTGACAAAACGGCTGGTCCGGAGGCCGGACTGGACACAGCCAAGGTGGAGGGTCAGATCGCCGTCCTGCGGTCCGAAACCATCGCGCTGAACGTGATCGAGAAGCTGAACCTGCAGAACTCCCCCGATTTTGCCGCGCAGAAGCCGTCATTCATTTCGCGCTTCCTCGGTTCTGTGCGAGGCATATTTTCCGATGGCGAGGGGTCTCTCACTCCGGAGGAAATCGCCGAGTCTGAATTCATCCGCTCTCGGGTAGCGGTCTCACAATTCCAGAGCAATCTCGACATCCGCCGCGTCGGTCTGTCATACGCCATCGACATAGCCTACACATCGCGCGACCCTGGCGCCGCTGCAAAGATCGCGAACGCTGTCGCCGAGGTCTATGTGCAGGACCAGATCAAGACGATGTCAGAGACCGCGCGGCAGAGCAGCGCGTGGCTTGAGCAGCGCATCGACGAACTTCGCAAGCAGCTTAACGAGTCCGCGCGGGAGGTGCAGCTTTTCCGGAGCGGGCAGAATTTGCCGCCAGCCGACCCGCGCAATCTCGTGCAGCCGCAGAATCCGCCGCTTGCGGGTCCGCGCCCGCCTGGAACGTCCTATTCGCCAACTGCACCGGTACAACAGCCCAATCCCCAAGCCTGGGTCACACTGGCCGAGTTGGAATCAAGGGCGCTGAATTATAAGAAGGTTTACGAAACCTATCTCCAAGCCTTCACGGAAAGCGTGCAGAAGCAATCCTTTCAGGTTGCAGGCGCACGGGTGATTACTCCAGCGACACGCCCGCTTTCAAAAGCTCAACCCAAGTCCAAGCTTGTCGTTGTCCTTGGAGTTATGCTTGGCGCATTAGGCGGGTTGGCCTTCGCATTCATCCGTCATTCGATGGACAACACGGCCCATTCAGCTAAGCAGCTTCGAGAGCATACGGGTCTCAACTGCCTTGCAATGGTGCCGCTCTTGACCAAGGCGTCCGTCGGTTTGTTCTCGAAGGTGCCAGACCCGCTTGCCACAGAATACACGTTTCGGGAGGTTGCGGCGGCGCCCTTCTCGCCGTTCAGCGGCGCGCTCAAGATGGTTCGCACGGCCATCGTGAACGCATCGGGTAAAACGCCAGTCCGCGTTATCGGCATCACTTCTGCGTTGCCGGGCGAGGGTAAGACGACCATCTGCGGAAATCTGGCGCTGCTCTTCGCGCTCGCCAAAAGCCGCGTTTTGCTGGTTGACGTCGACATCCATCACTCGACCATCAGCCACACCTTTGCGCCAAACGTGAAATTTGGGCTGCTCGAGGTGTTGAGTGGCGACGCGACGCTCAGCAAGGCGATTGTCAGCGGTCAGGGACGCGGGCCGGATATTCTGCCGCTCCGGACAGCGGCGTCCTCGTCGTTCCCCTATGAACTGCTCAGTTCGGACAAGATGCGAGACACGCTCGCAACCCTCAAGCAGACCTACGATTACATCATCATCGACATGCCTCCGCTTCGTCCAATTGTGGACGGGCTGGCGATAAGCTCGCTACTCGACGGCGTTATCCTTGTCGCGGAATGGTCCGAGACGCCGCTCAGTCTTCTGGAAGACGTGGCGGGCGGCCTTCACACAGCGCAGGCTGAGGTTCTCGGAGTTGTCCTCAGCAAGGTCGATCCCTCACTCGTCAGCATCCCGTGGAAAAAGCAGCAGCATTACAACTATCAGCCGCATCAGGCGGTTTGATATTCAGCTCTGCAACTGGCGCCCCTATTAGTTCGAAGCTGGCCCGAGCAGCTCGTCAAGGCCATCTTCCGGCGGCGGCAGATAGACCTTGATCGTATCTCCCGGCTGCACCGACGATTGCTCCGTCGCTTTGCTCTCCTCGATCGCGCCCTTCACGTTGCGGACGATCGAGAACACCGGCTGTGGCTGTTCGCGGCGCCGACCACCGGCAAGCGCTGGCGCTGACACCTGCGCATCGTACAGCAGCTTGTCGGCAACCCGGAACTTGCTGGTCGTCTGCTCCAGCTTCGCCTCGGTTTCCCGCAGTTCAACCGTGATCTCGGTAGCACGCTTGTTGCTGGCTTCAAGGATCGAAATATCCGTCCTGCTGATATCCTGCTGGGCCTTCAACAGCAGCGTCTCCAGCCGCAGGCGATCCCCCTCCATCTGCGCCATGGTCCGTTCGAGGCCAAGCTGACGGGGAGATATGGCAAGGCCCTTCTCCACAAGCGCCGAGATATTGTCCAACTCCTTCTGGACGAAAACGCGCTCTTTCTTCTGCGCATTGATCTGCTCGGCGAGCGATCCGACCTCCTTGGCGAGGTAATCCTTCAGGCCCGCCAAGGCGGCTAGCTCGGTTTTAAGCGCATTCTTGCGCGCGTTGAATATGGCGGTTTCCTGTTGGATGAGTTGCGCAACCCCCGGCTCCGATTTGCGCTTTTCGATCTCCGGCGGGATGAGAATGCTTTCCGCGTCTCCCATCTCCGCAACCAGCCGCGCCTTCCGAACGACGAGCGCCTGCAGATCCGCGCCGAGTTGCTGTACGTCCCCGCGCTGCGAGATCACCTCGCGCCGCAGTCTCAGCACGCCCGTGTCCGTAAGCCGGGGCAAGCCGCCGGCGATGCCCATGGCTTGCAGCACAGTCAGCCCCGGTCGGTATGGATACTCCCCCGGCTTGTCGACGCTTCCGACAATGTAAATCGGTCGGTATTCGATGACTTCGAGCGCCACAAAAGGAGGCGCCGCCAGCCCGATATTCTGGCTCATCTGCTGGGCGATCGCGGCGCCAAGCTCGGCAGTGGTCATGTTCAACGCCTGCACCGTGCCAATCAGCGGCAGCGAAATTTCCCCGCCGGAGCCCAGAATGTATTCGCCGTTCAGCGACTTCCACTCATATATCTCGCCAATCGAGGTTCGGTATTCGAACACTTTGATGCTGATCTTGTCGAGCGCGCCAAGCCTGTACACTTCCGCCCGCGCAGACCCGTGCGTTCCAAACGTCGAAAATCCAATAGCGGCGATGATCACCGCTAGAAACCGCGCCATATTTCGTGAGAGCAAAAATCGCAACATCTTGTTTAACCTTATCCGCGACACACCACTTCTGCCGCCACATTACACCGCGTCAGGTTCTCGCTAAAGTTTTAGTATGTGCTCCGGCGTCACCCGGCCCGTCATGGCGTGATACAACGCGAGCAGATTGCCCTTCAGCCGACCTCGACGATCGACATAGGGGTCTGACAATATACTCTTGGCGAGATTTGCGAGGAGGTTCCGGCCCATGATTTCAACGCCGAACATCGTCGGCATGGTTCCCTTGCGGATAAGATAAATGGGGTTGGAGATTTGCGAGTAGCCAAATCGCAGGCCGCTGACGCGTCCGGCTTTCTCCGCGAGATGCACGCCCGTCAATGCGCCAATAGAGACGATATCGCCGTGCTTGCCGACCTGGCTGGTGAAATCGATGTCCTCCTGCCATCCATAAAGAGGCAGCCGTTCGTCAAAGCGCAGGTCTCCAATGCCGCTGGCCCGGATCGACATGTTGCACCCGTAAGCTCCCGGATGGTGCGTAACGCGATTTCGTTCGTCCTCTCTGCGGCTCTTTTCCGCCGCACGCAGGATTACCAATCCCTCGTCGAATGTGTAGCCGCTACCGCCTGACTGAGCGCCATCCGCCGCCAGATGCCCGCTAATAACCATCCATAGAGAATTTTGCTCGAACTTGAGACGGACAACTTCGAGATAATTCTGGGCGGGCAGAAAATCGTCGTCAAAAAAAGTGACGATATCGGCGCGGTTGCGCACTTCATCTAATGCGCGGTTTCTTTGTGCACACGAACCCTTGCTGCCATATACAAACTTGAGCTTGAAGTTTCGGGGATTATAGGGCTCGGTATGAGTGGCGTCCGGCGCGGATATGATGACCTCGTCCGGCGGACGGGTCTGGTCATCGATAAGTTCGAGAACCTTTGTGACCAGGGTTTTTCGGTTCAGGGTCGGGATAATTACAGCCAGCTTCATAGGCGTCCTGAATGAGCGGCGACGTTATACAATGGTTGCCACACGTCGCTCTTAAAACTTATGACTAGATTAAACTGCGATACTTCATCGCTCCAAGCTGGAACGCATCATGCATCTTATGGCTTGCTTTATGAACATTTGGCTAGTCTCGACCAAAATCCTTTAGAGGCTGTTTACTCGGCTGTGAAATGTTCCAGGTAGCATGTTTCGGCAAGCAAGAAACACAGCACGAGGCGCCGCGCAATGCATACAATACAACGTAACGCTCTCGTCGCCGACCCGATCGCAGGCGCGCCGACCTCCAGCAAAGCTGATCTCAGCGCCGGGTCGAGCGGCCAAACGCCGACGAGGGGGAGCGTCGCGCTGGTGCATGATTGGTGCCCATCATTCCGGGGCGGCGAAAGGGTGCTAGCGGAACTCGCGCGGATGCATCCGGGGTCGGTCATTCACACCCTCTTCGACTTTCTGCCTCAGGAGATCAAGGATCGCCATTTCCCGAACACGCCGTTTCATGCATCGGCCGCCAACAGCCTGCCCGGCGTCAAGCACTATTACCGCAGCATTTTCTTTGCCTGCCCGTTCTTCATGGAGCAGTTCGACGTCACCGGTTTTGACCTTGTCATATCCTCGTCGGCAGCTTTTGCGCGCGGCGTCATCACACGTCCCGACCAGCCGCATCTCTGCTATGTCCACAGCCCGGTTCGCTATGCATGGGATGAGCAGTTTTCCTATCTTCAGCAGGGCAATCTCGGCTATGGACCGAAGGGGCTGCTTTTCCGCTATTTCCTGCACAAGTTGCGGACGTGGGACGTGCGGACTTCGCATGGACCTGACCTCATGGCGGCCAATTCGAATTTCGTGCGCCAGCGCATCAAGCGGATTTACGGTCGCGACGCGATCGTCATCTTTCCTCCGGTTGAAGTCGGCGAATTCAAGCCGGTCGCGAAGAAGGATGATTACTACATCACCGCATCGTTTCTCGCGCCTTACAAGCGAACCGATCTTGTCATTCAGGCCTTTAGGGAAATGCCGTCAAAGCGGCTGCTTGTGGTGGGCGACGGGCAGCAATCCAAGGCGTTGCGTAAGCTGGCGGGCGATAACGTGACTTTCACCGGGTTTTTGTCTCAGGCCGATTATGTGAAGGCCGTTTCCGAGGCGCGCGCTCTGGTTTTTGCCGGATGCGAAGATTTCGGGATCGCCTTGGCTGAGGCGCAGGCGGCAGGCACTCCGGTCATCGCATTCAAGCGGGGCGGCGCGAGCGACATCGTCAGACCGCTCGGCGGCGAGGCGGCGCCGACGGGCATTTTGTTCCAACGCCAGACAACGCAGTCGATCAAAGACGCCGTCGAAGCTTTTGAGAGCAATATGGCAGGCATATCATCTCAAGCGTGCGCTGAAAGCGCTCAACGGTTCGCTCCGAAACGGTTTCAGGAGGAAATCAAGGTCGCGGTTGACCACGTTATCGCCATGCATAACCCATAATGCAAATCGTGCAGCTTTTACGCAAATTGAGCATAAATCTTATACTAATTACTTAGATTAAAACGAGAACAGAGCACATACGCCGAACTTAGGACGAACGGTTGGCACGCCCCTAAGCAACAAAGGAGCGCATTTTGCCGTGCGGACACACTTCGGGAAAATGCGCGTGCGCGCCCCTTCGTCCACTGGTGAATCAGTCGGCAAACTGGTATCGGCGACTCGCGGCTGGTTTGCCGCCGTTTGCGATCAGGGATGAGACATGAAAATTGCGACCTGGACTGTTATTGGCTTTAGCGCGGCTCTCTCGACAACTGCTGTCAACGCCTCGGAAACCGGCTTTGCAGGCATTCACGACTGGCGCAAGGAAGCCGGCAAAACCTGCCTCGTCGATCACTTCCATTATGGCTCAGGCACCGGATCGACCAAGAAGGCAGCTCTTGGGAACGCTATCGCGTCATGGTCATCGTTCACCGTTTTGGAATACGGCTCGACTTGGGGACGCTACACGCTCGCTGCGGGGAAAGTAACAAATTGCGGCCAGACGGGCGGCGGCTGGACGAGCAATATCCGGGCGCGCGCTTGTAAGCGCTAACCCTGAATTATCTGCGCGACGCCCGGCCTCGGTTCCAGTTTCACGCTGATCACCCTGCCGGGCTTTCGCGCCCCATAAAGCAAGACTTCACAATTTCGCCACGTTAGGCCGGGCATATGGCCATATTCGGAATAGGTGCGCGCATTCTGGCTCTCGATATCGAGCAGCACTTGCCGTGTCCGAAGCTTCAAACCGCAAGCTGGCTGCGAGAAAGGGGGACAATTGATGACTGAAATTATTGTCCGCCTGCATCGGCGCGGCCTCTAGCCACCAGCGAAGTCCAAAAACTCACCTCGCTCCGCCGCGCGATCAGTAGATCCATCAAAAACGCGATTAACGGAGCGAAAGAGCCATGCTGCGCTGGTTTGAAACCCTTATTGACCCTTACAGAAAATACGAGATTGTCCGGCCGCCTGACCGGCTGGTCCCTTTTTATTGGCATTATGTACGGAACGT
>JBGSLP010000100.1:0-1739 GCA_041740655.1 Alphaproteobacteria bacterium | reverse complement strand
GAAGATTGAAGCGCTCGCCGGCACGGAAGGCGTGGCGGTCACCAAGACCGACGACGGCAAGGTGGAGATCGCCATCACCGGTCGTGTCTCGGCCGAGGTCGAAGCGGCGATCACCTACGTGATCCCTGAGACGAAGCGCGGGCACTTCGCCGAGGCCGTCAAGCAGCACCGTATCGCCGTCAACGACCTGCTATCGCCGGCCGAGCGCGGCGAGCGATTCCGCGCTCCGCGGCTGCTAGCGGAGATCCAGGGCGAATTCGAGTTCGCCGATACCGAGATCTTCATGGAGCTCTATGACTGGTCGCTTGCCGCGCATCCGGCAAGGCTTGATGAAGCGGCCTTCGCGATCCGTGAAACCGCGCGCAGTTTCGAGATCGACGTCGATGGCGCTCATGTCGCTTACGCCTTCGCCAGCGAGGACGAACAACTCCCGCTTGATATCGACGTGGAGGGCTGGACGCCGCAGAACCTCGTCGTGTGGCTCGATGGCCAGTTGCGGCAGATCGACATTCACCAATCGGACCTGATGCGATGGCTGACCGATAGCGTCACCCATCTTCATGCCGTGAGAAAGATTTCGATCGCAGCGCTGATGCGGGCGAAGTTCATCCTTGCACGCAAACTGCGCGAGCGGATCGATGCCGCCCGGAAAGCCGAACAGAAAGCGGTCTATCAGCGGTACCTGTTCGCGCCGGAAGCGAAGGTCGACATCTCATTCGACAACGGCTTCGAGTTCCGCGACGGGATGTATCGCGACGTTCGCAAGCAGCCGCGTGGGCGATGGGCGCCGCGCAAGCACTTTCTCGGCGCGGACGGTCTTGCTGCTTTTGACGGAGCGACAGAAGGCGAGGAATTCCAATGCGCCCAGGCAATAGATAGCCTGCCGCAGGTGAAGTTCTGGCTCCGCAACGTGGCCAAGCACCCAGCCTCGTTCTGGCTACCGACAGCCGCCGGCAAGTTCTATCCCGATTTCGTGGCCGAGCTCACCGACGGACGCTTTCTCGTCGCCGAGTACAAGGGCGCGGGCTGGACAGGCGCCGGCGACGAGGAAACGAACGAGAAGCGCGCGATCGGGCGGCTGTGGGAACAGCGCAGCGGCGGCAAGGGCTTGTTTATCGTCGTCGAGAAGATGCTGGGCGATCGCGACATGCGGGCGCAGCTGATCGAGAAGGTGGGCTCGTGAAGGCACGTCTGTTTTCCGCGTATTGCGAGCATTCGTGTTTTTGAATGGCCCGAAAAACGGACACAGTGCGGACACAAGCAAAAGCCCCGCTGGCGGGAGCCAAGCGGGGCTTTGCGTAAGCTATTGATGTAGCTTCGGATTTTTGGTTGCGGGGACCAGATTTGAACTGATGACCTTCAGGTTATGAGCCTGACGAGCTACCGGGCTGCTCCACCCCGCGTTATTCGAAAACTGGCTGTTTCAGCCAAAAACTTCTTTGGAAACAATCAGGGCCGCCGGCCATCGAAGGCTGACGGCCCAGGTTCTGTAGGACATCGCAAGAGAAGTGCTCGTGAAACCATGCATTTGGCAGACCTGGCAGCGACCTACTCTCCCGCGTCTTGAGACGAAGTACCATCGGCGCTGGGGCGTTTCACTTCCGAGTTCGGTATGGGATCGGGTGCAGCCACCCCGCCAGAACCACCAGGTCGGCGAAATGCATGGTGAAACTGGTCTTTGTTTGTGCCGGCCCGCCTTGTTAGGCGATGGCCATAGCCAATGAGAACGATCAAGCCAA
>JBGSLP010000099.1:0-10003 GCA_041740655.1 Alphaproteobacteria bacterium | reverse complement strand
GCAAGCGCGGGGACAGCCCCGAAACCGATCATGAACGCTACGCCAAAAATCCGGCAAATTGCTCGCATAGTTAAACCCTGCGTTGATCCAGTATACACAACGCAGTTTTGCCAGAAATGGTCGACTTTGCAAAGCGATTTGCCCTTCACATGCGTGTGTGAAGAGCATCACCTGGCGCACTTTCGCTTGATCGCGCCGGATTGGAACGGCGTAGTCGCCGCGCGTGTTGTCGCTCAGTGCATGCTGAAGCCGATCCCGAACTCCCGGATTTTGCGGTAGAGAGTTGAGCGGCCAATGCCAAGCTTGCGCGCTATCTCGGTCATATGGCCACGATAGTGCCCGAGGGCCAATCGAATCATGTCCGCTTCGATGGCGGTCAGCGGGCGGATGTCGCCATTCTCGTTGAGCGCGGGGATGCCCAGACTCGCCCCGGCCGATCCGGGATGGCGAACCACTTTGCCGGCGAACAACCCGCTACCGCCGATCATCGCCGGACCATCATACTGCGTTTTCGGCGCGGCGGGCGGCGCCGCTGGAATCTCAACGCCGTAACCATCGACACGGGCCGCCACCTGCGGAAACTCCTTCACAGTGAGCGCCGGTCCCTCCGCAAGCGCGACCGCACGGTAAACGGCGTTTTCGAGTTGAATGAGATTGCCGGGCCACGAATACATCTGGAGCATCCGCATTGCAGCCGGGTCGACGCTCTCAACGCTCTTTCCCTGCTCGGCCGCAAACTGGTTCATAAGCTTTTCGACGATCTCGCAAAAATCGTCCTCGCGCCTGCGCAGCGGAGGCACGGCAATGGGAAACACGTTCAGCCGGTAAAAGAGCTTCTCCATGAAATGGCCTGCCTTGACGCGACCGATCAGATCGCCGCGTGTTGCGCAGATAATGCGCGGACGCTGCGAACCCGTCACGCTGAACAGTGATAGGAGAAATTCCTGAAAGATCGGCGGCGCCTCGGCGATGTCGTCGATATACAGGATGCCGCCCGCGGCCTCGCCCGCCTTGGGTCCAAAATTACGCAAGCTTGCCTCCGCTTCATCCGTCAGCCCCGAGTCCGCGCAGATGTGCACCCGGACGAACGGCCCGTTGGCGAGCGCGCTTTGCTGGTGGATCGCGCGGGCGATCATTTCCTTACCCGCGCCTCGCTCGCCTTCCAGAAGCACTGGTAAATCGGACGCAGCGGCACGGCGCGCAAGTTCCATCACGCGCTGCATGGGCTGGCTGATCGCAACGAGGTCGCCGAGGGGCGCCTGCCCGGGCCCGCGATGCGCCAGCCGCGCAATTCGGCTTTGGAGGGCGCTGATCTTGAGCGCATTCGAGATCGACGCCTGAAGCCTTTCCGGCTGCACTGGCAGGACGATGAAATCGGTGGCGCCGAACCGCATCGCCGCCGCCGCGACGCCGAGATTTTCAGCATTCGCCGATGTCAGCACCGGAGGCTGGCATGGAAGCTGAAGCAGTTCCTCGATAAAAGCGCCTGTGGCTTCGTTCTCGTTCGCGTCGAGAATGACCAGGGACGGTTTCGGCAGCGCCGGGTTGTTGAGGCGCTCCCGCGCCTTGCCGATGGAGGAAACCGTTTCCGTCTGATAATCGAGGCTATGAATGCTTTCCCGGAGCTGATGTCGCGCAGTCGCATTGGGATTGACGATGAGAATATGAGAGTGCATGGCGGACCGTTGCCTTAAACGCAAAACTGGGTCTCATACGCGAGACCGATCGAGAAGCGGCAGCGATCGCCAGCCAGTCCCGCCTCGCTGGCGCGGCGACTGCGCTTCGGATGTCAGTTTGGGGAGAGAACGGTAAACCAGCGCTGAATCTTGGGCGCTTTGCGACCCATGCCGGGCGCATTCCGCCGAACGTGGTCTGCGCCACGTTATCGGATTGATTCAATTTTTAATGAAATCGCGTTTATTCGATCGTGCCTAAAGCTTGAATTTTGGATCGAGATAATCGCGCAGGCCATCGCCGAACAGGTTGAAGGCGAACACGGTCACCGAAATGGCAAGGCCCGGAAAAATGATCATCCAGGGCGCCTCGCGGTAGAAATCCGCCGCGTTGCCGGAGAGCATCAGCCCCCAGGCAGGCGTTGGCTCCGTGACCCCGAGACCGAGGAACGACAGCGACGCCTCCAGCAGGATCGCCTGAGCGACAAACGCCGCGAATAGGATGATGAAAGGCGCGAAAACATTCGGCGTCATATGACGGAAGATGATGCGCATAGGGCTGAAGCCTGAGGCGCGCGCGGCGTCGATATAAGGCATTTCGCGGATCGTCAATGCCGAGGCGCGCACCACGCGGGCGACCTTCGGCACGATCGGCAGGGCGATGGCGATCACTAGGTTAAGGTCGACCCCGAAAACGAGGAACTTGCCGAGCATGGCGACCGCCACCACGGCGAGCACGATAATCGGGAACGACAGCATGACGTCAATGAAACGCTGTACGATGAAGTCGAACCGTCCACTGAAATAGCCGGACACGACCCCGATCACGCCGCCGATCATGCAGCCGACGAACGAGGCCAGAATGCCGATCATCAGCGCGGTCTGGGCGCCGTAAAGCACGCGGGTGAAGACATCGCGGCCGAAATTGTCGGTGCCGAACCAGTGGTCGGCGGATGGCGGTTGCAGCATAACGCCGAAATCGAGGGCGAACGGGTCGTAGGGCGCAATCCATTTCGCGAGAATGCTGGCGATGATCAGACTGACGATGAAGAACATGGAGAACGCGGCGAGCGGCTGCGCTCTGGCAAAGTCCAGAATGACGGGCGGACGCTTTTTCGGGATAGGCGCGGTCGCTGGCGGCGTGGCTGCTGTGACGGCCATTATTTGCCTCCGTAGCGAATGCGCGGATCGAGATAGGCGTAGAGGATGTCGACCAGCAGGTTCGTGAAGATAAAGATGACGGCGATCAGCATCACGATGCCCTGAACGAGGGTGAAATCGTTCTTCGTCACCGCCTGCACAAAGAGACGCCCAATGCCGTTCAGGTTGAACACCTGCTCTGTCACGACAAGTCCGCCGATGAGAAAAGCGAACTCAAGGCCAAGTACGGTAATCGCCGGCAGCAGCGCATTGCGCAGCGCATGGCGCCCGATGACGAGGCGCTCGAACACGCCCTTGGCGCGCGCGGTGCGGATATAGTCCTCCAGCATCACCTCGATGATCTGCGAGCGAATCATGCGCGTGAGAACCGCCGAATAACGATAACCGACGGCGAGCGCAGGCCAGATAAGCTGGGAAATGTTGGCAATGGGATCGACCCATATGGGCGTATAGGTAATCGGGGGCAGCCAGTTGAATACGTTCAGCAGGGTCAGGATGATGATCATGCCGACCCAGAACGAGGGCATCGCGAGCCCTCCGATCGTAAATAGCCTGATAATCTGGTCGAGCCAGCTATCCTTGTAGAGCGCCGAGATAATTCCGAGGGGCAACGCCAGCAGAATGGCGATGATCGTCGCCATGATCGCGACCTGAATGGTGAGCGTGAAGCGATTTGAAATTTCGTCGATGACAGGCGTTTCCGTCCACATCGACTTGCCGAGGTCGAAGGTCGCGACGCCTATCATCCATTCGGCGAATTGCTCGTGAACGGGGCGATTGAGCCCTAGCCGCGTGCGCTCGGCGTCGATGGTCTCCTGCGAAACGGCCGCGCCATCCCCGCGCAATTTCAACTCGACGATATCGCCGGGCACAACGCGAAGCATGAGGAAAATGATCGCCGCCACGCCGAAGAGCGTGGGGATCATGTACAGCACCCGTTTCAGGATATAGCGTGCCATGGCGTCGTTCTTTCACGCTTTAATTCACACCCTCAATGTCATCCCCGGGCTTGACCCGGGGATCCATACCGCAACTGCGGGTTTGTGCTGGATTGCCGGGTCAAGCCCGACAATGACGAAGAGGCGTCGTTTTCTTACTTTTCTGGCGCGAGCCAGACTTCGCCGAAGTCCTGTCCATACAGATGGCTTGGCGACATCTTCCAGCCTTTGACCCGGCTTGAAAGCGCGACAGTACGATACCACCAGATGAACGGAACCTGCGCGCCCTGATTGATAACCCGCGCTTCAAATTCGCGCACGAGCTTCTCGCGCTTCGCCTTGTCGGTTTCGCGCAGTTGCTTGTCGAACAGAGCATCGGCTTCCGGATCTTCCAGACCGGAGCCGTTGTCGGGCGCACGGCTCGGCGAAAGATATTTGGTAAGCGTCAGGCTTGGGTCTTCCAGAACGGCGTTCAGGAAGTCGAGCGCAACGTCGTAGGAGCCGGTCTTGATGCCTTCGCGGTAAGCTGGCGTCTGAACCTGCTTATGCGTCACCTCAACCCCGATCTGCTTCCACTGGTCTATCAGGTATACGCCCGATGGCGTGTAAGGCTGTGTGGTCGAACGGTTGAACAGCTCGAATTTGAGGTTCTCATGGCCCGCCTCCTTCAGCAGCGCCTTCGCTTTTTCGCGAGCCGCCTTTATGTCCTTGCCAAAACCTGGAAGTGTAGTCAGGAAGGCTTCATCGGCCGCATATGGAGCGGTTGGGCGAACCAGACCACCGACATTTTTCAGGATGCTCTGGCTGCTCAAACCTTTTGACGCGCCGTAGCGATCGATGGCCATGGACAGCGCCTGGCGGACCTTGACGTTATCGAATGGAGGCTTCTTGGTGTTGAATGCGAGCACGAGGCCTGTATTCCAATCGGACTCATAGAACGTAATTTTATCGCCCATAGCGTCAGCCAGAGCTTTCTTGTTGGCAGGCGTGATTGTGCGGAACTCGCCCATGATCTGACCGCCCTGAAGCGCATTGATCATTGCGGCAGGCTGCGTAAACACGACGCCCTTGAATCCGTCGAGGTAAGGCAGACCCTTCTTGAAATAGTCATCGAAGCGCACGCCCTCTACGGATGCGCCTTTCTCATATTTCACGAATTTAAACGGGCCCGATCCAAGAACATTCGTTATTGGGAAACGCGGGTCTTCTGCAAGCTTCTTGGCCGAATAGATGCAGCCATTCGGGCCAGCCAAGTTAAGCAGCATTGCCGGATTCGGCGCTTTCAGCTTGATCACGAGTTGGGTTGGCGACGGCGTCTCGATCGTGTCGATATCCTGAAACGCCGCCTTGCGGAAAGACGGCACTCCTTCTGGAGGGTTGCGGTAACGGTCAAGGCTCACTTTGATGTCTTCCGAGGTGAGCGACGAACCGTCGTGGAATTTCACGTTTTCGTGGATTTCGAAGGTATAGGTCAGGCCGTCATCCGAAATCGTCCAGGATTTTGCCAGGTCGCCTTCAACTTCGGGATACTTGTCTAGATTGACGCGCAGAAGAGTCGAATAGAATGGCGAGACGGTGTGCAAAACGGCGAAGGTATCGGTGCCGCCGCAATCGAGGGTGCCCGCTTCAGCAGACAGAGCCCACACGAGAGTGCCGCCTTTAACCGGCTTGTCTTCAGCGACAGCCCCCGTCGCCAGCGCGGCGGCAAGAGCTACGCCAACAGGCAGTAAAATACGCTTCATGAAAATTAACCTCCGTTGTCAGTCGCTTCTTCCCAGTTTTTTTGTCTTATGTTCAGCAGCCTAGCCCGAAGCTAAGGTCGCATAAACACGATATACCGCATGCTAGACCAAAGACCTACGAAATGGCTTCTTCCTAACAAACAGCATATTCCTTTAATCGATGAGGCTCTTTCTAAACCTTGTGGCAGGCCACGATGTGATTGGGTCTAACCTGGCGAGGCAGAGGAATAGCCGCGCGGCATTCCTCCGAGGCGATTGGGCACCGCGTGTTGAACACGCAGCCAGGCGGCGGGTTGAGAGGAGACGGCAGTTCGCCCTGCAGAGCGCGTGGATTGCGAGCGCGCTCGACAATGGGATCGGGGACGGGCGCCGCGTCGAGCAACGCCTGAGTATAGGGGTGAAGCGGTTCGGCGTAGAGGTCGTCGCGCCCTGCGACCTCCATCACCCGACCCAGATACATCACCATGATGCGATCGGAGATATGCCGCACGACGGCGAGGTCATGGGCAATGAACAGATAGGTGAGGCCGAAATCCTTTTTCAGGTCTTCCAGCAGATTGATGATTTGCCCCTGAATCGACACGTCGAGCGCCGATACGGGTTCATCGCACACGATCATCGACGGGTTCATGGCAAGCGCGCGCGCAATGCCGACGCGCTGGCGCTGGCCGCCGGACATCTCGTGCGGAAACCGCTCCGCCATGAAGCCATGCAACCCGACCTGCCCGAGCAACTCCTGAACGCGCTTGTTTGCCGCCGCCTTGTCCTGCGCGATCTTGTGCACCAGCATCGGCTCCGCGATGATGGCGCCGACAGTCATGCGGGGATTGAGCGAGGAAAAAGGGTCCTGGAAGATGACCTGCATCTGACGGCGCACGGGGCGCAGGGTTTTGGAGTCAGCGCCCGCGATGTTATTCCCGGCGAATATGATCGCGCCCTCGGTTGGGGTTTCCAACCGAAGCACGTTGCGCCCGATGGTGGATTTACCGCAGCCGGATTCGCCAACCAGCCCCAGCGTCTCGCCCTTCTTGATGGAAAAGCTGACATCGTTCACCGCACGAATTTCAGCAACGCCGCCGCCGAATAACGACATGCCTTTGGCGACATAATAGAATTTTTTCAGGCCATCGACCTGCAACAGCGTTTCCGCCTGCGATTCCGTCTCGACGGCCCCGGCTTTCCATCCTTGCGCGGACGAGTCCTCCGGCTGCATTTCGCGAGCGCGAAAACAGGCCGAAAAATGCTTCGGTTCAATTTCCTCAAGCGCCGGATCGTTCTGGCAGATGTCGATTTTCATGAAGCAGCGCGGCGCGAAGCGGCAGCCTGTCGGAGGCGAGCGCAAATCCGGCGGCAGGCCCTCGATGGTTTGGAGGCGCATGCCGCGCGGCCTGTCGAGGCGGGGAATGGAGCGCATCAGCCCGACCGTATACGGATGCTTCGGGCGCAGGAAAATATCGTCCGCCGCGCCTTTCTCCACGATGCGCGCCGCATACATCACGTTCACGCGGTGCGCATAGCGAGCGACGATGCCAAGGTTATGCGTGATCATGATGATCGCTATATTCAGCCGCTCGGAAAGCTCTTTCAGCAATTCGAGAATCTGCGCCTGAATGGTCACGTCGAGCGCCGTCGTCGGCTCGTCGGCGATGATGAGCTTCGGATTGCACGACAGCGCGATGGCGATCATCACGCGCTGGCGCATGCCGCCCGAGAGTTGATGCGGATAGGCTTCCAGCCTGCGCTCCGGGTCGGTGATGCCGACCAGCTTCAGAAGCTCGATCGCCCGCGCCGTCGCCTGCTCCTCCGTCATCTTCAGATGGATGAACAACGGCTCCATGATCTGGAAGCCGACGGTCAGAACCGGGTTGAGAGAGGTCATCGGCTCTTGGAAGATCATGGCGATGTCGCGCCCGCGCATCTCGCGCATCTCCTCCTCGCCGAGCGTCAGCAGATCGCGGCCATTGAACATGATCTGGCCGTTTGTGATCTCGCTGGTTCGCTTTGGCAGCAGTCTCATAATCGCAAGCGAGGACACAGATTTTCCGCAGCCGGACTCGCCGACAATGGCTAGAATCTCGCCGCGTCGAACATCGTACGATATGCCCTCGACCGCGCGAACGACGCCGCGGGAGGTGTTGAACTGCACGTTCAGATTTTGGACGCTCAGGAGAACGTCCTGCTGCACGGCGCGAGCCGTCGTGTCCATGCTGAGATATTGGGGCTTTGCTACAGCGGCGGGGTTAGGCATTTAACGCTCCAGCTTTGCAAAACCTGACATCATCGCGGATTTTTGCCTTCTAACGATGACGCAAGGTCGTGCAACAAGTTGTCAGCATTTCTGGACGGCCTTTCCGTTTGAAGGTCAGGTCAGGTCGGCCACGCTGCCGCAGAAATCTTTTCTACAAACAAATTCGATAACGGGAAACTTAAATCAGCGGAAGGCTGGGTGTGGCAAGACAGTTCGGAAAAGCGACCGACATTCGCTCAGGTGATTTCCAGCCAAGCTCAACGTCAGGCAAACCAGACTTAAAGACGGCGGATATTAGTTTCCTCATTATTTTTGTATTTTGCATTACGTCGAGCTGAAAATAGCAGCGCACGGAAGCGATGACAAGCGTGAAGGTTGAGCCAGCGCCTAAACTTCTCCACCTTGCAACCTAAGGCGGGCTCCATTCAAGGTCGGGGCTTGCGAGCGCCCTTCCTCACGCCTAGATGCCCGGTGCCGCAGTTTTGCAGCCTCACGAGACTTTGCGAGGTGGAATGGGGCCGCGTTTTGCCATAGGCTCCCAATCAGCCAGCGATTTCTCGGCGCGACTTTCAGGAACAGCATTCGCCAGGACGCCGCGCTCGCCAGTTCATTTTTGTAATGCCACGTCAGCAATAGGAAAACACCATGGTCGCCGCATGGATCGCCCAGTCTGGGCAAGCTTTGCAGAATTCCCCGTTTCAGGACCCCGCTGGCCTAGGGCCAATGCCCGCCTGGGATTTGAGCGATCTCTATCCGGCGCCGGACAGCGCCGCGTTTGCCGCTGATCTTACCGCGTCGGCAGCCGATGCGGAGGCGTTTGCAGCGCGCTATCAGGGCAAGCTGGCGTCTATCCTGGCAAATGACGGCGGCGAAGGGCTGGCGGTTTCCATCCGCGAGTTCGAGAGCATGCAGGACCGGCTTGGCCGCATCGGCTCGTTCGCCTATCTGCATTATGTGACGGACACCGCCGACCCCGCCCGCGCGAAATTCTTTGGCGACGTGCAGCAGAAGCTGACCGATGTGAGCATCAAGCTCCTGTTTTTCACGCTCGAACTCAACCGCATCGACGATGACGCGATGAACGCCGCTCTTGCCGTTCCCGCACTCGGCCATTACCGCCCATGGATCACCGACCTGCGCCAGGAAAAGCCCTATGAGCTTTCCGATGATCTCGAGAAGCTTTTCCAGGAAAAGAGCATCACCAGCTACGCAGCATGGGGGCGCCTTTTCAGCGAGACCATGACATCGCTGCGCTTCGAGATCGACGGCGAGCGCTTGCCATTGGAGCCAGCCCTCAATCGCCTCACCGATCCGGACGCCGACAAGCGCCGGGCCGCCGCCGCCGCGCTATCGAAAGTTTTCAGCGAGAATGTGCGGCTCTTCACGCTG
This sequence comes from Alphaproteobacteria bacterium, assembly GCA_041740655.1. GTDB lineage: Bacteria > Pseudomonadota > Alphaproteobacteria > Rhizobiales > Rhodomicrobiaceae > JAWXCE01. Next base: position 852 of record JBGSLP010000099.1, on the reverse strand, counting down.
ATTACGAACACGCTGGCGAAGGACAAGGAAATCTCGGATCGCTGGCGTGGCTATCCGGACGTCGCCGCCGCCCGCCACCTCAGCAATCGTGTCGAGCCGGAAGTGGTCGACGCGCTTGTCTCCGCCGTAAGAGCCAGATATGGGCGGCTTTCACACCGTTATTATGCGCTCAAGGCGCGCTGGCTTCAGGTGGACACGCTGAATTTCTGGGATCGCAACGCGCCTATTTCGACCGAACCGTCCGTCACCGTGACCTGGGATGAGGCGCGGCGCACCGTCTTGGAGGCGTTCGGCGGCTTCTCGCCGGACATCGCCAATATCGCCTCGACCTTTTTCGAAAAACGCTGGATTGACGGTCCTGTTCGCGACGGCAAAGCGCCGGGCGCTTTTGCCCACCCGACTGTACCGAGCGCCCACCCCTACGTCATGATGAACTATCAGGGCAAACCGCGCGATGTGATGACGCTGGCTCATGAACTGGGCCACGGCGTGCATCAGGTCATGGCGAATGCGCAGGGGCCGCTCATGGCCTACACGCCATTGACGCTCGCGGAAACCGCCAGCGTTTTCGGCGAAATGCTGACCTTCAAGGCGCTGCTCGCCAAGACGGTCGACGCCAGCGAACGGAAAGCGCTGCTCGCTCAAAAGGTTGAGGACAAGATCAACACCGTGGTGCGCCAGATCGCGTTCTACGAATTCGAGCGTCGGCTGCATACCGAGCGGCAGGGCGGCGAACTGACATCCGAGCGCATCGGCCAGATCTGGATGGATGTGCAGCGCGAGAGCCTCGGGCCATCGGTCACGCTCAACGAGGGATACGAAAATTACTGGGTTTACATCCCGCACTTCGTG
>JBGSLP010000098.1:0-3275 GCA_041740655.1 Alphaproteobacteria bacterium | reverse complement strand
GCAATTCTGTTGGCCACTGGCATGACGAGCGTTAACGCGGCCGATGTGTACCGCCGCGAAGAGCCCGTGAGTTTTAAAGACGAGCCAACCGCGCCGCCGATCGCGTGGGGCGGATTTTACATCGGCGCCAATCTGGGCGGCAATTTTACCGATGATTTCTTCGGTAACGGTCGCCGCGCATTCGATGAGGACGGGCAAATTCTGGGCGGATTGCATGCCGGCTATAACTTGCAGAGATCGTCCAATTTTGTCCTCGGGCTTGAGACCGACCTGAACTTCTCGGAAGACATAGACTATCTGTCGACCGTTCGGGCGCGCCTAGGCTTTGCCGCGGGCAACGTGCTTCTATACGGTACAGGCGGCGTCGCGTTCGCCGGGTTCAACGACAAGATATTCAAGGACGACACTGAAACGGGTTATGTTTTCGGCGGCGGCATCGAGGGCAAAGTCAGTCAGAGCATGAGCCTCGGCCTTGAAAGTCTTTACCACAACTTTGAGGATGTCGGCGTCAGGGGCGGCGGCGAAACGGATATCGACTTCTGGAGCGTGCGCGCACGGGCGACATTCCACGTCAACTAACTCAACCCCAGAATGCAAAAGCGCTGCTCACCGAGCAGCGTTTTTTATTGCCTCATGAAAGCCTGTTTACTTGATCGAGTTGGCTGTGGCGAAACCGGGGGGCGCTGAGTTTATTGACGCGTCCGTCTTCTGGTGAATATGGCGCCATTTATGGTCTGTATTCTGCACGACTTCGGCGAGCAGCGCTTTCAGCCTGTCGAGCATTGCGCATCGTGACTGATCGCTGAGCGTTTCGCCCTCTCCAAGCTTTGACACTTCAGCGAGGATAACCTTGTTTCGATCATCCATGCCTGAGGTCTGGTCGTCCTTCACGAGCGTGGCCGCTTTGGACTTGAAGTCATCGCCGCTCCAGCCGCCGCGCGCTTTCAGCGTTTCCAGCTTTTGGTGAAGCGCTTTTTTGTTGCGCTCGTTCATTGCATGAAGAGTAGCGCTGGATTCCGCGACTGCCGCCGAGAAGGCGGCCTGACCGCAGGTTTCGGCTTTCGCACCGCCGCACAAGGAGAGGCTTATCAAGCCGAATATCGCAAGCCCGGAAGTCCGAAAATGCGAGTATCTTGCAGTTGTTCGATAATTCATTGTGACTAATTATGCCGCTTCTTAAGCAACATTAAGGCAAAGTCGATGAAATTTTGATTTCCGACTAACGGCTGAAGTGAAAGGTGTAGGCCGCGCCGACGCCGACTGTGAACTGGCCCTCCGAACCACGATCGTCCACCAATGGGCTGTCCGCCGCATCGCCAAGCAGGTGATCATATTCGCCGTAGAGCTTCACAGCAAAGCGCTCGGAGAATTTGTAGCTGGCGCTGACGGTTGCGCCTGCTGAATGCAATCCGCCGTCCGCATCGAATTCATCAAGGCCGAAGCCGGTCTCGCCTGCGCTTACCGAGAAATATGCGTCCTGATAGTCGCCGCTGGTTGCAGTCAATCTCGGGCCGGCGGTGAATGTCCAAGCGCCGCGATTCAGAATCGCATCAATCGAGAAGTTCGCTACAAATCCCTCGTGGCCATTAAGGCCCTGAAGAAGTTCTACGCGAGTGCGCAGGCTTTCTGTGGGCCAGTATTCAGCGAAAGCGCCCAGTTCAAACGTGAAATCCACGTCCTTCAGGCCGCGAAGGTCGCGATTGTCTGAAGAATTGCGCTCATCCCGGAAGCCAAAGGCGGGACCAAAGCGGAACCCGCCGCTGTCGAAAACGGCGAAACCGCCAGAATCGTCTGGAAGCTTGAGATATTCCTTCGAGCCTTCCCGCCGGATGTTGAAGATGGGCTTGAAAGCCGCCTCGTAATCGTCCGAACCCTCATAGTCGGGTTGCGCAACGACGTAACCACCAATCGTAACAACCCACGATGAACTTGCCGGGGCGTAATCCCCGCCTGCATGCGCGCCGCTCACGGTCGCGCCCGCCAGACATAGACTGCACAGCGTTGATTTTGCCCAATAGTTCATAGTGGTCCGCATCCCCTGACTCCGCCCAGCATCTCTAGCCGCGTCGCCGCGTGCTGGGCAAACTGTTCGTTGCGATTTCCACGCAATTGCGCGACGGGCGTTGCTGGGGAGCCACTTAGCCGGGGTTGAAGCTCTCCAATCCAAACCGGCCGTCACGGGGGAAGCCCTTGGGCGCCGATTGTCCGGCAGAAGCGCGGGCGCCCTCGAAATCCGCCCATTCCATGAAAGCGCGCATCCGGCCCGATGCGTCCGACCATGCCAGGCCTGAGCTTCGCGCGAAAACTTGCGCATCGGCCAATCCGCCCTCTTTATATTTTTGCAGTCGCACGCCCTTGCCGCGCGTCATCTCGCTCAAATCCGCGAGCGGAAAAACGAGCAGCTTGCGGTTCGTGCCAACCACGCCAACCATATCCCCGCTGGCTGGAGTGCAGACCGCCGCCACGTCCGGCGCCTCCACATTTAGCACTTGGCGGCCTTTGCGCGTGGAGGCGACGACCTCATCCTCCAGCACCACAAAACCGTTCCCCTGTTTTGATGCGACCAAAAGCCTGCGCCCCGGTTTGTGCGCAAAAATTTCGAGTATCTCGCCTTCTTCCTCGATGTCGATCATCAGGCGCACCGGTTCACCCTGACCGCGCCCGCCGGGCAGATTCGCCGCATCGAGGGTGTAGAATTTGCCGTTGGTTGCAAACAGCACGAGCTTGTCGGCGGTGGTCGTGCGGATCGCCCGCTTGAGCCCGTCGCCCGTCTTGAACTGGAGCTTGGTCAGGTCTTCCTGGTGACCTTTCAGGGCGCGAATCCAGCCTTTTTCCGAGAGGATGACCGTGACTGGCTCCTTCTCGATGAAGCTCTGCTCCACGCTTGCGTCGATTTCCGGCATCTCGCCGAATTGCGAGCGCCGCCGCCCGATGGCCGTCGCTTTTCCGAAGCGCGTTTTCAACTCGCCGATTTCCTGTCCGATGCGCTCCCACTGACGCTCATCCGACGCGAGCAGCGCCTGCAATTCGCTGCGCTCCTTGTTGAGCGCGTCATTTTCCGTGCGGATTTCCATCTCCTCAAGCTTGCGCAGTGAGCGCAGACGCATGTTGAGGATCGCTTCGGCTTGCACGTCGGAGAGCTTGAACGCGTTCATCAGCGCGGGCTTCGGCTCATCCTCCTGCCGGATGATGCGGATGACCTCATCCAGATTGAGGTAGGCTATCAGGTAGCCGCCCAGCACTTCTAGGCGATGCTCGATCTTGGCGAGGCGATG
>JBGSLP010000097.1:0-2866 GCA_041740655.1 Alphaproteobacteria bacterium | reverse complement strand
ACGCCTTACCCCAAACTTGCGCGGCGCTCGGCGAGACGCTTGCCGCGCCTTGACCCGATGCAGCCCCGTATCTACCGTTCTAGCATTGATTCACATAACTCTGGCGGAGCAGGGCCAATGATTTTTCGCAGGTGTGACAGACATGATATGGCGGCGGGCGGCGGCAAGGCGCTCGCGCTGCTGCAGGATGTGCTGTTCGACATCGACGGCGATTATTTCATCGCTGCGCCGCTCGACTCGAAGGATGAGTCGGCGCTGGCGCTTGAGCGCCTCGCGCTGGCGCTTGAAGCCGTCTGGCTGATCGGGCTGACCTCGGCGACGAATGGCGAGCAGGCGAAGGCCAAGCTCAAAAACCGCAACAGCCGGTTTTCATCCTGCAACGAATTTCGCGTCTATCAGGTGGAAAGCGGCGCGTGGGCGCACATTCTCGAACTGATCGGCGCCCCGGAGCCGCTCATCAAGGCGGCCAGGGGAAAGCGCATTGACCAGCAGCCTCAGCCGCTTCTCGTCGAACAGCGTCGCCATGATAGCGAGGACGCTGAAATCGAAGGCTCCAACGCGCAGGAAGCCTATAACGAAGCGCAGTTTGCCTTAAGCGACAGGCTCGCCGTCTTCGCGCAGCGCCGCTGAGGCAAAAGCTTAAAATCCGATTTTAAAGACGTATGCCAGCAAAAGATAGGCCACGACTGCGAGCAACAGGCTTCCGGCCAGTATCCACTTCGTGCTCTTGTTTTTGTCGCCCTGCTTGGCCTGGCCTGAAGTGCGGGTGATGTCGTCGTTCGGGTTGTTGTTGCCGTGCGCCATTTTTCCACTCGTTATTTTGTTATTCGCCACGTGTAGCGCTGAATCATGGTCTGGATCAATGTGAAAGCGCCCATGAGGCGATGCGCCTATTTGTGGCAGCCTTCACGAATCTGTCGAACGACGCAGCTATAATCTTCCCCTTCAGGTGAAAACGCGCCCCACTCCGGGTGAAGCGGCGCGATGGAAGGGACCGAATGCGATATCCACTTATAGCGCTGGGCATTATCCTTGGCGCTGCTTTTCTACCGCCAGCCGACGCCGCCGAGCGCAACAACGTCATTTTTTATCATCCTGACGGCACGGGCGTCGCGCACTGGAATGCCATGCGCTATCTGACCGTCGGGCCGGACGGCGAAATCAACTGGGATAAGCTTCCGGGAATGGCGCTGTACATGGGGCATATGAAAGACGCACTGACGGCGACCTCGCATGGCGGCGCGACGACGCACGCTTACGGCGTGAAGGTGCAGGCTGACAGCTTTGGGCTTGATGGCGAAACCGAAATAACAGCCGCATCAGGCCAGAAAATGAGCATCATGCAGGAGGCCAAGGCCGCAGGTCGCGCTATTGGCATTATCCAGACCGGGCATATTGCAGAGCCGGGTACGGCGGCTTTCGTCGCGTCATCCAAGTCTCGGAGAGCCGTAGATGAGATCACGATGAAGGTGGTCGAGTCAGGCGCTGAAGTCATCATGGCTGGCGGCGAAAAATTCATGCTTCCGGAGGGCGTGGCAGGCCGCCACGGCAAAGGCGCGCGCAAGGACAATGTGAACATTATCGAGCGCGCGAAAGAACTCGGCTACACCGTTGTTTATACCCGCGAGGAACTTGCGGCGCTTGATCTGTCCAAGACCGAAAAGCTGCTCGGCGTGTTCGCTCACGTGAACACTTTCAACGACCAGAGCGAGGAAAAGAACGCGGCCGAGGGCAAGCCGAACTATATCGCGACCGCCCCGACCATCTCCGAAATGGGCAAGGCTGCGCTCTCTATCCTGTCGCGCGACCCCGACGGCTTTTTCCTCGTGGCGGAGGAGGAGGGCACCGACAATATGGGCAACAATAACAACGCGACCGGCCAGCTTGAGGCGCTCAAGCGTGCGGATGATGCAGTCGCCGTTTTCCATGCTCATGTGAACTCGAACCCGAACACGCTGTTGCTCATGGCCGCCGACAGCGATGCGGGAGGCATGCAGGTCATCGGGCCTGATCCGGATTACATGCGGGAGGCGGCCCGCGAGGTCACCATGCGCGACAGCCGCGGCGCGATGATCGACGGCGCCGGTCCAGCAGCGTTTAAGCCTTTCTTGTCGGCGCCGGACCGGGCAGGCAAATACTTGCCATTCGTCATCGCATGGCCGACGCGCGCCGATGTTTCTGGGGCAATTCTAGTGCGCGCCGCTGGCGTGAACAGCGACCGCGTCAAGGGCAAGATGGACAATACCGACATATACAAGCTGATGTATTTCACGCTGTTCGGCCGCGAGGTGCGATAGACCATGCGCACGCTCGACGTCAGCGTCGTCTCCGACGCAATATGCCCGTGGTGCTTCATCGGCAAGCGGCGGCTTGAGAAAGCAATCGGTCTGCTCGGGCCGCGCCTGCGGGTTAAAATCAACTGGAAGCCGTTCCAGCTCAATCCGGACATGCCCAAAGCCGGCATGCTGCGCCAGGATTACCGGGTGCGGAAGTTCGGCTCGCTGGATTACTCGCGCTGGCTCGATCAGCAGGTCACAGCCGCAGGGGCGACCGAGGGGATCAACTTTCGCCACGACCTCATGAAGCGGACGCCAAACACGGTCGATGCGCATCGCCTGATCTGGCTGGCCGGCATCGAAGGCAATCAGGATCGCGTCGTCGAAGCGCTTTTCCGCGCCTATTTTCTGGAAGGCCAGGACATCGGCGACCCCGACGTACTCGCCGATGCGGGCGAAATGGGAGGGCTGCATAAACGGCGCACGATGGCCGCGCTTGCCAGCGGCGAGGGCGCAGAGGAGATCGCCCGGGAGGAGGCTGCGGCGCGCGCTCTGGGCATCCGCAGCGTGCCGTCGATGACAGCGCATGG
>JBGSLP010000096.1:0-5489 GCA_041740655.1 Alphaproteobacteria bacterium | reverse complement strand
CTCTCGATCTCCTCGACCAAATCCATGCACGGGCATTGCCTCGGCGCAGGCGGCGGCGTGGAGGCCGTGGCGAGTATTCAGGCCATTCGCGAAGGTTTTGCACCACCCACCATCGGCCTGACCGAGCCGGGCGACGAATGCGATCTGGACTATACCGCGAACGAGGGCCGTAACCGCAGCATCACTTACGCGATGTCGAACTCGTTCGCGTTTGGCGGCCTGAACGCAGTGCTCATCTTTGGCCCGGCGCCGATCTGAAGCTCTGCGCTGTCCTGATCAGGGAAGCCCGTTGCGACCATGCGCCATGAAGGCTGGCCGCTGGCTCAATAGCTCGTAATATGCTGCGACGGCTGGCAGGTCCGGCCGGTCGATGGGTGTCGACAGCCAGCGATGAACGGCAAGCCCGATGCCGATATCGGCGAGTGTGAATTGCGCCCCGCAGATATAAGCCCCGGTCGATGCGAGCTGAGCCTCGATGCGGCGCATATTCGCCGTCCATTTAGCGGTCGAGAGATCGACAACCTCCTGTCCGCCCGGCAGCGGCGACTTCACCACCAGCGCAAAAAACGTCGGAAACCATGAATTGTTGAGGTCGGTCGCCTGCCAGTCCATCCAGCGCTCGACCATCGCGCGCGACTTTGGATCGAGCGGGAGCAAATCCTCGCGACCGCGCTTGCCCGCAAGATACCGGACAATCGTGTTGGATTCGCTCAGCATGAACCCTTCGTCATCGATCGCGGGGATCAGGCCGAGCGGGTTAATCCCCTCGAACTCTGGATCGGTGATCGGGCGAAAACCGCGACCCCAGTCCTCACGTGAATATTCGACTCCGATCTCATCCGCCGCCCAGAGCACTTTGCGGACGTTAATCGAGTTTGCGCGGCCATAAATTTTGAGCATGAAATGCACTCCAAGCGCCGATTTTCAAAGCACGGCAGCCGGATGCTGCACGCCAATGACCGTGTTTTAGCGTGCAGTCATCGGCGCAACAACAAGCGTTTAGTTTGGCGTCAGGATTTTGAGCAAACGGTGGCGTAGGCTTTGCAATTCCAGCCAATGCTGCTTTCCTTGCAGGAGAACACTGGCTTCGAGATCTTGTCGGTGCGGATCGGCCAGTTGCCCGTCACCTGCTCGATGATTTCAAACGACTGAAACTGCGCCATGCTTTTCGTCAGGCCATAGCCGCTGCCAGCTTTTTTGACACATGCAGCCGATACTGCGCCTGTCAGGCCAATGCTTGCGACAGCTGCGGCGGCTACTAAGGAAATGAGACGGATTTTCATAAATTTTCTCCGTATTTACTGGATGTTGAGAGTAAAAGCGTTAACAGAACGCGCATGAGGCGCAAGCCGTCGCGAATAACCGGCGAGCGATTATTGCGGCGCTGTGGCGTCGAGCGCACGACCGCAAAACAGCCGACCAGGGAGTGCTATGTCGACCGCCGGGATTTATATTATTGCCGCAATCGCGGAAATCGCCGGGTGCTTTGCATTCTGGGCATGGTTGAGGCTTGGGCACTCCGCGTTCTGGATCGTGCCGGGCGTTGCAGCACTGATCTTGTTTGCGTACGCTCTGACGCAGGTCGAGGCAGACTTTGCTGGCCGATCTTATGCTGCGTATGGCGGCGTTTACATCGCGGCCTCGCTAGTCTGGCTGTGGGCGGTCGAGGGTAAAACGCCTGACGGATGGGATTTTGGCGGCGCGGCTCTCTGCATCATCGGCGCAGCCGTGATACTGTTTGCCCCACGCAGCAGTTAGATGAAAACTGTCAACGAGCGCGGGGAGAGCCTATGCAACCACCACATTTTGGCGTCGTCGGGTGGAAAAACTCCGGCAAAACGACGCTTGTCTGCCGACTTATCTCGGCGTTCACCGCAAAGGGTTACCAGGTCGCCGCCGTGAAGCACGCCCATCACGCATTCGATATCGATCATCCGGGGCGCGACAGCTTCAACTTCCGCGAGGCGGGCGCTCGCGAGGTGGCGGTCGCATCGGCGAACCGCTGGGCGCTCATGACGGAGTTGCGCGGCGAGCCAGAGCCGCAACTGGATGAAATTTTGTCGAAGCTTGCGGGCTCCGACCTTGTCATTGTCGAAGGGTTCAAAGCGAGCGCGCACCTCAAGATCGAGACCCGACGGCTGGAGGCGGCCCAGCACGACTCGCTCGCCGGCCAGTTTCCCAATATTATCGCCATCGCGGCAAACTACCCGGCGTCCGAGGCTTTGCCGTATTTCGACCTGAGCGATATCGAGGGCATCGCTGCATTCATCGCCGACCAAATACAATTGCCGCCCGCATCGCGCCTGCCATGACAAAGCCAGCTTATTTCACGGTCTGTTGAACCACTGAAAAGCATGAGATCAAATGTGAGCGCGGCGCAGCATCAGATTACGCGGAATTGATATTCCCTTTTCATGATGCGCCCTCGCAACAGTCGCGTTGAAAATATTACACAGAATTAAGTTTAAAGTCTGGTTCGTATTGGCATGTTTGTGCGTTGTGACGCCCGTAAGGGTCTGCGCGAGCCAATCCTAAAGTTTGCGTTTCCCCAATGTATCATTTGATACTATGCGTTGTCGCGCCGGTAGTTTTTTGAAGTGGAGTTTTTAATGGCGGCGTCTTTGTCGGCCGGATCATCGCTGATAGCATTTCTGCTGCTAGCCGGGTTGAGCCTCCTCTCCTGGATTTCCACCTATACCGGTATTCTGGAATTGATCGAGGGGAGTTCTGGCCAAGTGGGCATTTTTGCCCGCGTTGCGATCGGTTTCGCCGTCTTCATGCTCCAGCTTATGATCCTTTACATTCTGGACGCGCTGTTTTCGAGAAGCTTCTACCAAAAAGATTTCAGGTTCAGAAAATTCTCCCTGATTTTGGCGCCGCTATACGTCGTCGGGTACATTATTCTTTTCCTCATTTCTGTTGGCTTCGCTTTCGGTTTTTATTGGAAATATCTCGAAGCTGGAAGCGTTACGACGCAAGCGGCGGAAAGCTCGGTCACTCGCATTCAGCAGGATTTGCAGCTTGGCCAAAGTCGGCTTGAGCAGTTGCAGGCGACATTCACCTCGCTCAGTATAACCTCGACGGAGAAGGCGGAAATCGAGCGCAGTCAGGGGCGCACATGCCCCGGCAGCGGCCCCGGCGACGGCCCGCGCAGACGGCTTCGGGATGCGGACGCCGAGCGGTTCAAAAGCGCGAGCGAGTTTATCGCCCAGCGGACGGAAAGCGTTAAAACCGACATCGCCGACCTCAATGGCGACCTGCAGAAAATTCTTCGCAAGGACCCGTCTATCGCCGACCCGGTCACCGGATCGCGCAATACGTTCATCGGAGAGTTGAACCGCAAACTTGGACTTACTACCACCCGGTTCAACGCTCTCAAAACCGACCCGCAACTCCTGCAACTGCGCGACGAACTGCAAATTCGTTCGACCAAGACAACATTCTCGGACGATCGCGGCGGCACTTTCCCGTGCGCAGACCGCGCATTGACGAGCGAGTTGAATGGCGTCGTACGCGCCATCGACGAATTGCCGCTGCTAGAGAAACCCGAATTACGCGCGTATGAAGGGTCGGAGGCCGTACTCGAAGCGTTTCGCCGCCTGACAAACTCGGGGACGTCGTGGGCCAAAGATATATCGGCCGCCTTCAACGGCGCCACGCCGCCGCCCGTCGAGAACGGCCTTAGCGACCGCGACCTGATCCCGCTGATGATCGCCATCTTCGTCGACATCTGCATTCTGCTCGTCTCGATCAATCGCCCGTTCGGCTTCGTGTTCGATATGACGCAAAGCATGAAGGACGCCCGCAGAAGCGGCGGCAACACATATCTCATTCCGTTTTTCGAGGTCTTTCAGGGCGTCTTCGACAAGGACGATCCGCCTTCACCTCAGCAACAGCTCAATCCTCTAGAAGACGTCATAATCGACCACGAGGGCGAATATTACGCAGCCGTGCCGTTGGATTTCCGCGACACCGATCACATTACGCGCCGGGCGGAGGTGCTCCGCAAGCTTCGCGAGGAAGAGCGCAGCGACTGGTTTGATCCGAGTTCTGATCTGCCGCTTGAGACGTCGCGATATATCACCAACGTTTATCTTGCGCTGGAGGGTCGCGGCGTCGTGGAACTTCTGAAGGGCAGCGCGTGGCCGGAAGGGTTGCAAACAAATGACGCCGTGCAGAAAAAGCTGGCGGAGCAAGGCAGTGTTTATCAGCAGTCGAACGCTTTCAGGCTGTACAAGATCGAGCGTCGCAGGTGGGCGGAGTTCGTTCAGTCCGTCGTTGGCAGCGGCGCGGAGGCGCAGGAGCGCCTGACTGCCCGTCGGACCAAAGCCCAAAGAAACGAAGGCCGCAGGCCGCTGCTCGGCTTGGGGCGTCAGCAGAGCGCTGCATCCAGCCTTGATCGGGGCGATCTCACATCGCGGGAGCCCCTGGGGCAATCCGCGCCTCCGCCGCTGGTGGGCTACAACGAGCCTAAGGTGCTGGAGAACAGGACGGGCGGCAGAAACGCCGAGGACGAGGACATGAATCAGGATCGTTTCAATGAGGATGAATACTCTCCCATTGATAACAAGCTGCGTCCAAAGCCGAACTGAGTTTCACCATGGCGCGGTTCAGGAGCGCCATGAACACAATTTGCAATAAATAAGCTATCAAGCTTGCCTTCAATGGTTCCTTAACCGTGATGAGGCTAACTGGTGCGACAGAGACAGCGCGCCGGTTTGGCGTTGGTTTGCGCGCTGGCAGACCCCGGTTCCAAGGAAGACGCTCCATGGGTTTCATCGCGCCATTTCCCAAAAAACAGCATACGTTGCAGGAACGAGCCGAGCGCTTTTCCGCGATTTACGACGCCTATCTCGCCCAGCCGGGCGGCGGAAGGGGCTACCGGGAAAATCATCTGACGATCCTGGCCCGCTCGGCGCTCTCGCCGTCATGCCGCATGCTGTGCAGCCGACTGCCGGAGCTTGAGGCTCGCCGCGTGACGGTGCAGCTCATTTTCGCAGGGCTCGGCCCATCGGAAGCCATCGCGGGAATCGTGCGCGCGGTGCAGCGGCTGAATGGCAACGGCTCGGTCGCCGCCTCGATCCGCTGGGCGCATAACCCGAGCCTTCTGGACGCGCACGAGCAGATGACGCTCGGCGTGCGCGCCGTATGGACGGGCGACTGCATGCGGCGTTCGTCAGACAACCGCAACGCGCTCGACCTGTTCGAGGAAAACTCGATTGGCTCGGTGCGTCTGGCCGATCTGGCGTTCTCCGCGATGTGGATGGCGTCGAGGACGCTTCCAATCGAGCTTCTGGACGAGCGTGAGGCCAAAGGTAACCCGATGTCGGGCGTGGACGCGATCACGATTGCGGAGCGGCTCGCCGGTCGCGAGCAAAGCGCGCCCGTGGAAATACTACGCGCCCACGGTTGAACGCCCGCGCTGCGCGTTTGGCCGCGCCTTTGGACCGCAATCCGTCGCAGATTATCCTGCGGCGGCGAGGCGTTCC
>JBGSLP010000095.1:0-10190 GCA_041740655.1 Alphaproteobacteria bacterium | reverse complement strand
CCGCGCATCGTCGCCCGACCTGCCACTCATCTATATGTCGCCGCGTGGAGCGCCGCTGACCCAGAGCCGCGTGCGGACGCTCAGTGAGGGCGCGGGCGCCATCATTCTGTGCGGGCGGTTCGAAGGCGTGGACGAGCGCGTCATCGAGGCGCGCGGGCTGGAGGAGATATCCGTCGGCGACTACGTGCTATCCGGCGGCGAACTCGCCGCGATGATCCTGATCGACGCATGTGTGCGCCTGTTGCCCAGCGTCATGGGAGCGCAGGCTTCCGGCGTCGAGGAGAGTTTCGAGAATGGGCTGCTTGAATATCCGCATTACACGAAGCCGCGCCAGTGGGAGGGCCGCGATATTCCGGAGGTGCTTCTGTCTGGAGATCATCGCAAAATCGCGGAGTGGCGGCGGCGGCAGGCTGAGGCGATCACGCAACGGGTGCGCCCTGATCTTCTGAAGAAGTCCGACATTTAATTCCGCTGCCTCGATCCGCGAAACACCGCCTCGACAAGCGTGAAATTATCGCCTATGACTTCGCATCCAATTCCAATGAGCGCGACTGAAGTCACGCGCGCGAGCGCGGCCCACGCATGACGCTTCCGTTGGGTTAGCTCGAAAACAGGATCGACGTGATGAACATTATTCAACAGTTAGAACAAGAATATGCGGCCGAGCTTGCCGAGAAACGCGCCGTGCCGGAATTTTCGCCCGGCGATACGGTCCGCGTGAGCGTGAAGGTTGTGGAAGGCAGCCGCGAGCGCGTTCAGGCCTATGAAGGCGTATGCATCGCCCGCTCCGGCTACGGCCTCAACGAGAATTTCACCGTCCGCAAAATTTCATACGGCGAAGGCGTCGAGCGTGTTTTCCCCGTTTACTCGCCATGGATCGACAGCATTTTCGTCATCCGTCGCGGCAAGGTGCGGCGCGCGAAGCTGTACTACCTGCGCAACCTGCGCGGCAAGGCGGCGCGTATCGTCGAGAAGACCGAAAACCGCACCAACGCAATCAAGCTGACCGGCGATTTTAAAGGCTTCAAGCGCCCGAAAGGCAAGCCGGACGATCTCAAGCTCATCAAGGGCGTGGAGGATGTCTACAGCCGCCGCCTGAATGAAATCGGCATCTACAAATTCGAACAGCTCGCTAATCTGACTGACGAGGAAATCGTGCAGGTCGATGAGGCGTTGAAGCTGAAGGGCCGCTTCGAGCGCGAGGATTGGGCTGGTCAATCGCGCAATCTGATGGCTGAGACCACCGTTGATGAAGTGCCAGCGGAAGACGACGCCAAGGCGTAACCAACGCTCAAAACGTTATCGACATGGCCGGGCTTGACCCGGCCATCCGTGTTTCAAATATAAGCAACGTACAGGTCACCGGCCGTTGCCGGTTTTGACCAATAAATGACTAGAGCCGTTTTAGGCTTGGTATCCGGAGTCGGGCATGGCGCGCACGCTTTACGATAAAATCTGGGACGATCACGTTGTAGACACGCAGCCAGACGGCACTTGCCTGCTCTATATTGACCGCCACCTCGTCCATGAGGTGACAAGCCCGCAGGCCTTCGAGGGGCTTCGGCTCTCGGGTCGCCGAGTCCGCGCGCCGCAGAAAACGCTGGCCGTCGTCGATCACAACGTCCCCACGACCGACCGCACAAAGGGCATCGCCGACCCTGAATCCGCGCTGCAAGTGGAAACGCTGGCGCAGAACGCCCGCGACTTCGGCGTCGACTATTACGGCGAACGCGATATCCGCCAGGGCATCGTCCACGTGATCGGACCCGAGCAGGGCTTCACGCTGCCGGGCACGACCATCGTCTGCGGCGACAGCCATACCTCCACCCATGGCGCGTTCGGCGCACTGGCGCACGGCATCGGCACGTCGGAAGTCGAGCACGTGCTCGCCACGCAAACGCTGATCCAGAAAAAAGCGAAAAACATGCGCATCACGGTGGACGGGCAATTGCCGCCGCATGTGACCGCGAAGGACATCATCCTCGCGATCATCGGCGAGATCGGCACCGCCGGCGGCACCGGCTATGTGGTCGAGTATGCTGGCGAGGCTATCCGCGCGCTGTCCATGGAGGGCCGCATGACGGTCTGCAACATGTCAATCGAGGGCGGCGCCCGCGCTGGATTGATCGCGCCGGACGAGAAAACCTACGCCTACCTCGAAGGTCGCCCGCGTTCGCCCAAAGGCGCCGCATGGGAAGCCGCGCTGAATTACTGGCGCACGCTTTACTCCGACGACGACGCGCATTTCGACCACGAGGTGAAGCTCGACGCCGCCAGCCTGCCGCCGATCATCACATGGGGCACGAGCCCGGAGGATGTGGTCTCTATCACCGGCGCCGTACCGGACCCGGATGCGATTGCGGACGAGAACAAGCGCGCCGCCATCAAACGCGCCCTCGCCTATATGGGCCTGACGCCCGGCACGAAGATGACCGACATCCGCATCGACAAGGTATTCCTAGGCTCATGCACCAATGGCCGCATCGAGGATTTGCGCGCCGCCGCCGCCGTCCTGGACGGGCGCAAGGTTGCGGACAGCGTTTCGGCGATGGTAGTGCCCGGCTCCGGTCTCGTTAAGGAGCAGGCCGAGTCCGAAGGGCTCGACAAGATTTTCATCAACGCCGGTTTTGAGTGGCGCGAACCGGGATGCTCGATGTGCCTCGGCATGAACCCTGACCAGTTGAAGCCGGGCGAGCGCTGCGCATCCACGTCCAACCGCAATTTCGAAGGCCGGCAGGGCTTCAAGGGCCGCACGCATCTCGTGTCGCCGATCATGGCGGCGGCGGCGGCGATCGCGGGCCGTTTCGTCGACATCCGCGAATTCCGCTAATTGAGTGGCGCACTGGACACCCAAGCTTTTAACGAGCCGGTCCGCACGCCGGCGAGCCGACCTACATTCAATTCTTTACGATCTCGATTTTTCAAATGACTGCGCTTGTGAGTTGCTGAAAAATCAAAACGAGATGATAACTTCGGGCTTTACCTCAAAGTGCAATTCTGTCGTGGTTCGCGCTCTCTGGAATGCTGCGCTTATTTCCTACCGGAGGTGCTTTTCAGAAGGAAATCGATTTTGGCTTAGTAGGGACTACGCTTGCTCAAATTTCAGATTTCATGCTGACATCTACGACGCAGCCAACAAATATGTCGCTCATTCAGTAAATTCGTATGAAATATACTGCAGCTCAGTCTATACGGCAGAGAAAGAAGAGAAGTTAATTACAGGTGGGCTTGGTTTTCACATGATAGGCTTTATTGCGCCTTCTGCAACAGAAATTGAAAATTTCATTGAGTTGACGACACAAGTTAAGGGTTATGTTAAAATTCTTATAAAGGAACTAGAAGAGGAAATAAAAATAGAAATTGCCAAAATGTCTGTCGGAGACTTGCAGTCTCTTCCAGATGCTTTTCCGCCTCACACTATTTCTTCAAGATCAATACGTAAATGGCCAAAGCTAAGAAGCTAAGGGCCGCCACCTAATACGGCTTCAAGGGCCGCACGCATCTCGTATCGCCCATATGGCGGCGGCGGCAATAGCGGGCCGTTTCGTCGACATCCGCGAGTTCCGCTAAATGCAAAATGGCCGGATTACCCGGCCATTTCATAAACTCTAGGCCATCTGTGGCTCAGCGCACTAAGCTTTCGCGGCCATCTGCATTTCGGCAGCATCCAGCGTGTTGGACAGCAGGCACGCGATGGTCATTGGACCAACGCCGCCCGGCACCGGCGTTACCGCTCCGGCGACCGCCATGGCTTCGGCGAAATGCACGTCGCCGACCAGCTTGGACTTTCCGTTTTCGCCCGTCACCCGGTTGATGCCGACGTCGATGACGGTCGCGCCGGGCTTGATCCAGCTGCCGCGCACCATTTCCGGACGACCGACTGCCGCCACCAGCAAATCCGCGCGGCGGCAAATCGCCTCCAGATCGCGGCTGCGCGAATGCGCGATGGTGACGGTGCAGTTTTCCATCAGCAGCAATTGCGCCACCGGCTTGCCGACAATGTTAGAGCGGCCGATGATAACCGCTTCCATGCCGGAAAGGCTGGCATGCACGCGCTTGGCCAGCATCACCGAACCGAGCGGCGTGCAGGGCACGAGCGCTTTCTCGCCCGTCGCCAGCTTTCCGGCGTTCATCGGGTGAAAGCCGTCCACATCCTTCTCGGGCGCAATTGCGTTCAGGACTTTCTGCGCATCCACATGGGCGGGGAGCGGCAACTGCACGAGGATGCCGTGCACCGACGGATCGGCGTTGAGCTTGCCGACAAGCGCTAGAAGATCGGCCTCCGACGTCTCGGCGGGCAAACGATGCTCGTTCGAGTTCATGCCAGCGGCTTTTGTGGTGCGCACTTTGTTACGCACATAGACCTCGCTGGCGTGGTTTTCGCCGACAAGCACAACTGTCAGGCCAGGCGTCACGCCATAGCGGGCCGTAAACGCCGCCGCCTTGCGACCCACCTCAGCCACCAGATCCTCTGCGACCGCCTTGCCGTCGATGAGTTGAGCCGTCATCAATTCCCCCTTTTGAGCTTTATTCTCGTCCAATAGGGGTCACGCAAACAAAAAGAACAACCCCATTTTCCGCACGCTGATATGACTGGCGCCGCGAAACTGAGTGGCAGGGGATCAGGCAAATACTTTCAGGAGATTGGGCAGGATCACGATGCGAATGAAGTAAATGCCGATGATCAGCACCATGGGCGAGAGGTCGATACCGTTAAACAGACCCATCCGCCGCCGGATCGGCCTGAGAACAGGCTCCGTGATCCGGTAGAACATGTCCGAGAGCGTGAAGACAAACTGATTGTTGCGGTTCACGACGTTGAACGCGATGAGAAGCTGCAAAATCCAGCTGAAAAACAGGATGAAAATGAAAAGTCCGAGCAGCCAGTCAATAAAAACAATCAGTTCCGCCATAGCGCCCTCCAGTCAGTCCCCGTTGACGCTCATGTAACTGCGCCGCGACGTAATCGCAAGCAACGTTAGCGCATGTCAGCCGCCTATGGCTGCGCGTTCCGCGCTTTGGCGAAGGTATCGGTGTAGTGGCCCATTTTGCGGCCGGGACGCGGCTCCCCCTTGCCGTAGAGGTGCAGCGAACGGCCCGGGTGGTTGAGGTGTTCCCGCCAGCCGTTCACTTCGTCGCCGATCAGGTTCGTCATCACGGCGTCCGAGTGGCAGGCGGGCGATCCGAGCGGCCAGCCTGCAACCGCGCGGATGTGATTTTCGAACTGGCTTACGGCGCATGCCTCCAGCGTCCAGTGCCCGCTGTTGTGAACGCGCGGCGCAATTTCGTTGATCATGAAAGTCTCGGCGCCGGCTTCCCCAATAGCAAACATCTCGACGCCGATGACGCCCACATAGTCCAGCGCCGCCATGATTTTCCCGGCCATCGCCTCCGCGACCGCCTGCTGGTCGCTGGAGATCGCCGCCGGCGCGTGGCTTTCCCTCAGGATGCCGTCGCGGTGAACGTTGCGCGGGGCGTCATAAAACGCCGTAGCGCCGTCCTGTCCGCGTACGCCGATGATGGATAATTCAAATGCGAATGGAATGGCCGCCTCCAGAATAGCCGCGTTCTGACCGAGCCATTCCTCCGCCGGAGCGAGATCGGCCTCGGTCGCGATTTTCATCTGGCCCTTGCCGTCATATCCCTCGCGCAGTTTCTTCAGGAATGCAGGGCGATGACCCCGCCCTGAGAAGGCGTCAGCAAGACCGCTGGCAGCTTCGACAAACTGAAAGGGCGCGTGCGGGAGGTCGAGCGATTGAAGCAGCCTGCGCTCCGCGAGCCGATCCTGCGCGGCCACAAGCGCGCGGCGCGGCGGGTAGACCGGAGCCAGTTCCTCAAGCACCGCAACCGACAGCGCGGGGATGTTCTCGAATTCGTAGGTAACGGCCTGCACGCTCTCGGCAAACGCGCGGAGCGCCGCAATGTTATCATAACCCGCGCAGGTCTTTATCGCGGCGACATCGAACGCGGGGCTGTCCGCCTCAGGTGCGAAAACATGAGCGCGCAGGCCGAGTTTCGCGCAAGCCATGGCGAGCATGCGCCCGAGCTGCCCGCCGCCCAGAATGCCGACTATATCGCCAGGCTTCAGCGCGCTCATCGTTTTACGATCCGGACATTGACGGCGCTTCTGCGACGGACGCCGTCCGCGCCGCGCGCCATTGATCGAGCCGTCCTGCAAGCGCTTCATCCGACAGCGCGAGAATCTGCGCGGCGAGCAGCCCGGCGTTGATGGCGCCCGCCTCGCCGATGGCGAGGGTGCCGACCGGCACGCCCGCGGGCATTTGTACGATAGAGAACAGGCTGTCCTGACCGTTAAGGCTCGCGCTTTTGACAGGCACGCCCAGGACGGGCAGCAACGTCATCGCCGCTGTCATGCCCGGCAGATGGGCCGCGCCGCCTGCTCCCGCGATGATGACCTGAAGCCCTCTCCCGCGGGCCGTTTTGGCGTAATCATACAGTCGGTCCGGCGTGCGGTGCGCCGAGATGATGCGGACTTCATGAACCACGCCCAATTCATCCAGCGTCTCCGAGGCGCGGCGCATGGTCGGCCAGTCGGATTCGCTGCCCATGATGACGCCCACGCGAAGCTGGCCATGTTTATCTTCCATTGAATTTCGCCGCCTTATTCCGTTATGCGCTTATGTCGGGCACGAGTTGATCCTCCAGCCGGGCGATTTCGTCCTTCAGCGAGAGCTTGCGCTTTTTCAGCCTCGACAGAAGCAATTGATCGACGCCGCCCTCGCTCTCGATAGCCCTGATTTCCTCGTCGAGCGTGCGGTGCGTCTGCCTCAGCTGAGCCAGAGCCTCCCGAACCGCCTGTTCATCCATCCCCGTCATGCAGCCCCACGCGCATTTCCAGATAACTCGTCGTGTTTTCAATACGATAATATCATGAATCGACGCAAACCGCGCGAGGCTTCACGCCTGCGCGCATTTTTTCGCCGTTTAAGTATTTAGAATAAAATCAAAATATTGGGCGCAGCCTCATGCTCAGAAGAAAGTTACGAAACGGCAATGGACAATCCTTTTTTCGTCTGGCATCCTGTTAACCCACTATCAACAGCAGAGGAGATTGATCATGGCTTTACAATCGCATATCTCGGAGTTGAGCGAAAAGCATCGCATGCTTGACAAGCTGGTGGAAGACGAAATGGCGCGCCCGGCGTCGGATGATGTAAGGATTGCAAAGCTGAAGCGGCAGAAGCTGCGAATTAAGGACCGGATAGAAAAGCTCACGCGAGGCCAACAGGCCGCTTAAGCCAATCACCATATCAAACGCTTTTTGTGATCCACGGCCATAAAAATTTATGGTCGTGGCGTAAGTATACTTTGTTTTTTTGTTGATGCTCCAGCTCAAAAATTCGATGCTTGCTTGAGCGCCCATCCAGAACCTGATCGCTAGCATTGATTTGACTTCCACGCTCGCAGCCTGACGAGCTCGATAAGCCGCTGCGCGTGTTGCCCCTTTTCATTCAATCAGCTACAAGCGGCGAAAGTCGTCACTTGAACGTTTCGGGGTGACACTCGCCGCAAAGGGCGCAGTGAATCCGGGGTTATTGGAATTTTGATGTCAGACAAACGGACTGCGAGGCCTGAACCCCGGTTGCCGAAAGGCATGCGCGACGTGGATGCGTCCGAGGTACGCGGAATGGAAAGCATGCTGTCGACCATCCGCTCCGTGTACGAGCTTTACGGTTTCGAGCCGCTCGATACGCCCGCATTCGAGTATTCCGACGCGCTCGGGAAATTCCTGCCCGACTCCGACCGCCCGAACGAGGGCGTCTTCTCGTTTCAGGACGAGGACGAAGACTGGCTGTCGCTTCGCTATGACCTGACGGCGCCGCTCGCGCGCTTTGTCGCCGCAAATTACGACGGGTTGCCAAAGCCTTTCCGCCGTTATCAGACCGGTCCGGTATGGCGCAACGAAAAGCCCGGCCCCGGCCGTTTCCGCCAGTTCACGCAGTTCGACGCGGACACCATTGGCGCGGCCAGCATGGCGGCGGACGCTGAATTGTGCATGCTCGCCGCCGACACGCTGGAGAAGCTCGGCATTCCGCGCGGCTCTTATGTGGTGCGGGTCAACAATCGCAAAATTCTTGATGGCCTGCTTGAGGCGGCCGAGGTGACAACGGGCGGCGAGCGGCTGATCGTGCTGCGCGCCATTGACAAGCTCGACCGCGTCGGCATCGAGGGCGTTGAGCAGCTTCTCGGTAAAGGCCGCAAGGATGAAAGTGGCGATTTCACCAAAGGCGCGGAACTGAAGAAGAAGCAGATAACGCCGATTACAGATTTCATAAGTGCGACTGCGGGCGAAAGCGCCGATTCCCTGAACCGCATCGAGGCGCTGCTCGGCAACAGCGAAGCCGCAAGCAAAGGCATAGCCGAATTGCGGCAGATCGAGGCCATCCTCGGCGCCGCCGGATTTGACCAGACGCGCGTCAAAATCGATCCCGGGGTTGTGCGCGGACTCGAATATTACACCGGCCCGGTTTTTGAGGCGGAACTGACCTTCGAGGTGAAGGCGGACGATGGCGCGCCGACGCGCTTTGGCTCTGTCG
This sequence comes from Alphaproteobacteria bacterium, assembly GCA_041740655.1. Taxonomy (GTDB): domain Bacteria; phylum Pseudomonadota; class Alphaproteobacteria; order Rhizobiales; family Rhodomicrobiaceae; genus JAWXCE01. The sequence continues at coordinate 1,632 of JBGSLP010000095.1, read as the reverse complement.
GCGGTGGCGGGCGCTATGACGGCCTCGTCGAGCGCTTCAAAGGCGTCCGCATCCCCGCTACCGGATTTTCGATCGGCGTTTCGCGGCTATTTGCGGCGCTCAAGGCTCTCGGCAAGCTGGATGCGCAGAGCCAATGCGGCCCCGTCGTCGTCATGGTGATGGATCGTGACCGGTTGGGCGATTATCAGCGGATCGTGCAGGACTTACGCGGCGCGGGCGTTCGCGCGGAGTTATATCTCGGCGACTCCGGGCTGAAGGCGCAGATGAAATACGCCGACAAGCGCGGCGCGCCCTGCGTGGTCATTCAGGGCGAGGACGAGCGCCAGCGCGGCGAGGCGCAGATCAAGGATCTGATCGAGGGGCGTAAACTCTCGGAGGAAATCACCGACAACGCTAAATGGCGCGAGGGGCGTCCAGCGCAGATTTCGGTGAAGATGGACGACCTCATCGCCTCCGTGCAGAGCATCGTTGCGCGGCATGAGAGCTAGGCCATGACAGCGGAATCCGCGCAGCGCTTCGACGCTCTGGAGCGGCAGGCGGAGCGCATCATGGCGGTGTTCGGCAGCGGCGGCTATGAGCGGGTCGCGCCGGCCATATTGCAGCCCGCCGGCATCTTTCTCGATCGCGTGGGCGAGGATATCCGAAGCCGCGCCTATGTTTTCACCGATCAGGACGGGAACGAGCTATGCCTACGGCCCGACCTGACCATCCCCGTCTGCCGCGTTTATCTCGATCGCCATCCGGATGCGGAAAAGGCCGCGCGCTATTCCTACAATGGCCCGGCTTTCCGCTATCAGTCCGGCCCGCCGCATCCATTGCGGCCGCGCGAATTCCGGCAGGCTGGCGTCGAGAATTTCGGGGCCAGCGATCCGCTTGCGGCTGACATTGAGACGCTTGCTCTTACTTGCGAGGCGCTGCGCAAGGCGGGGCTGCCATATCCCCGCTTGCGGATCGGCGACGTAGGCCTGTTCCGGGCGTTTATTGCCGCCATGGGGATGCCTGAGCGATGGCAGGCGCGCCTCACAGCCGCTTTTTCCCGTGGCGACGCACTGGTGGCCGTTCTGCACGACCTGACGCGAAATTCTGCAAAGGCGTCCAGCGCGCACACCGAACTGTTGGCCATGACCGATCCGGCTGATGTGGCGCTGACGGAAAAAGCGCTGGCCGCGCATATCGAGGAGCGTGGGTTCGAGATCGTCGGCGCGCGCACACTTACCGAGGTCGCGACGCGCCTCGTGGAGCGCAGGGCGGACTCGAACGAGGCGCCCCTTCCGGCTGAATATGCTCAACTCATCCAGCGCTTCGCCACCCTTGAATGCCCGGCGCTTGAAGCCCGCGCCAATGTCGCAGCGCTCGGCGCCTCCTGCGGTCTTGGACTGGAGGCGCCGTTGAAGGATTTGAACGTGCGGATCGAGTCACTTGCGAGCGTGGGCCTGGACCCGACGCAAGTTGTCTTCAGCACCAGCACAGGCCGCCGATTCGAGTATTACACCGGGTTCACGTTCGAGTTTTCCTACGGCGAAATTCCAGCTCCGATCGCGAGCGGCGGACGCTATGACGGCCTGATCGCGGCGCTGGGCGGCGCCCCGACGCCAGCCGTCGGCGCAGCCATTTACACAGAGCGGCTGCTCG